>CAYMRG010000041.1:7665-16091 GCA_964392555.1 uncultured candidatus Brocadiaceae bacterium | reverse complement strand
CGGCCGGCTGCGGCGGCCGCAATCGGCAGCACCGCTGCTGGCGCTGCTCGGCGGCCCGCACAACGACGGGCGGGAGCCCGGTGCGGCGATCGACCTGCAGGCCGCGATCCTCGCCCTGCACGACGTCGGCGCGCTCGACCAGCTGCTGCCGGCCGCGTCTGCAGTGCACAACGGCAAGGCGACCGGTCTCGGCGAAGCGCTCGCCTACTACTTCCAGGACTACTCGCCGCAGCTGCCGCCGAAGGACGAGACCACGCTGCTGCTCGCCGTGCTCGACCACAAGGAGCCGCTGTTGCGCCGCTACGCGATCGGCCGTCTCGCCGAGCTCGGCGACAGCTCGACCGCGACCGCGCTCGAGCGCCGTCTCGGCAGCGAAGGCGACGAGCTGCGGCCGATGATCGAGGCGACGCTGACGCAACTGCGGGCGGCGAACGCCCCGCCCGCCCAGGGCGGCATCGATGCAGCGCGCGCGAAGCTCGACGGTCTGCTGGCCAAGGGCAAGCAGCTCTGGAACGGCCTCGACGACAACCAGCGCATCGCGGTCGGCGCGTCGCCGCTCGCGGTCATGCTGCTGCTGTTCGTGGTCGGCAAGCTGCGCCGCCGCCGCGCCACCTCCGCCAGCGCCGCGGCGACCGCGGCACTGGTCGCGCCGTCCGACGAGTTCCTGGCCGAACAGGCCGAAGCCGCGGCGGCCTACGAAGCCGAGGCGGCGCTGACCGCCGGCGAAGCCGCGATCCAGGAATTCGACGACGCGGCGCCGGCGGCCGACGAGGCGTGGGACGCCGTCACCGAGGATGCCGAGAACCTGACGGGCGACGACCGGCGCCGCTGACCCGTGAGGATCCCGTCCGCGCGCCTGACGCTCGTCGCGACGCTGCTGGCGACCGCCGCCGCGGCGCAGGAACGGCCGATCCTGCACGCGGCGTTCGCCGGCGCGGCCGAACGCGCCGCCCTGCCGGGCCTGACCTGGTTCTGCGAGACGTGGCTGCCGGCGCAGCCGCAGTGGCCCGCCGACGTCGCCGCGCGCGAGCCGTTCGTGCTCGACTGGACGCTCGACGAACTGCGCATCCTGCCGTCGCGCGTCGAGCTGCCCGCCGGCGTGGCGGCCGCCGGCACGTGCACGTTCGCCGCCGGCCAGACCCTGCTGTGGCGCTGCGGCAGCGACGGCGTCGAGGACTGGTTCGCACCGCGCGACTGGCTCGTGCCGAAGGCCTGGCGGACGACGCTGAGCGAACTCGCCGCCGATGCCTGCGACGAGCCGCGGACGCTCGATGCCCCGGTGCTGCTCGGCCACCTCGCCGGCGCGTTCTGCGAAGGCGACCCGCGGCGCGCGCTCCTGGTCGGCGCCGCAAGCTGCGGCCCCGTGACCTGGACCGCGTGGACGACGTCGACGCACCTGCGGGTGCGCGGCCGCAGCGGCGGCGGGCTCGCCCTGCCGGCCGGCCTGCTCGCGATCGCGACCACCGCCGCGGCACCGCACGCGGGGGCGCACGCGCTGCGCGCGTTCGCCGCCGCCGATGGCGACCGCACCGAAGCCGCGCGCCAGCTCGGCCGCGATGGCGCGCGCGATGCCGCCGAGCCGCTGCGCGCCCTGCTGCACGGCGACGATGCCGTGCGCCTGACCGCGATCGACGCGCTGGTCCGGCTGGGCGCCGTCGACGACCTGCCGGCGATCGTCGCCGCCGCGGCGCCCGACCTGCCGTACGCCGAAATGGCCGCCGGGGACGCACTGCGGATCCTGTGGCCATTCGCGCCGCCGACCGTCCGCCGCGCCACGCGCGCCGCCCTCGCCGCGAGCGCGAGCACGGCGCTGCGCGCGATCGACCTGGCCGAGTCACCCGCCGAGCGCGCGGCGACCCGACCGCCCGAGCCGGTCGCGACGCGTTCGTTCTGGCCCGAGCTGTCGCTGGCGACGCGGGCCCGCCTGCTCGCCGCGCTCGGCATCCTCGCGCTGAGCATCTACGGCTGCTGGCTGCGCGAACGCGAACTGCTGCGCGCCTGCGGCGCCTGACCGCCGCGCGGCGCGCTATGCTCCGCGCGCGATGTCCGAGGCCGCTCCGACCGAGACCACGTCCCCGCGCGGCTTCTGGCGACACGTCGCGCAGAGCCTGCGCGGCGAGCACCACGACTACACCGCGGGCAGCCTGGGCACGGCGATCCTGCTGCTCGCCGTGCCGATGGTGCTCGAGATGGCGCTCGAGTCGCTGTTCGCGCTCGTCGACATCTGGTGGGTCAACCGCATCGACGACGGCTGGTTCGGCATCGCGCCGACGCACGGCGCGGCCGCGGCGTCGGTCGGCGTCACCGAAGGCGTGCTGTCGATCGTCTACGCGCTCGCGTTCGGCGTCGGCATGGCGGTGACCGCGCTGGTCGCGCGCCGCGTCGGCGAACGGGACCTCGCCGCGGCCGGCCGCACCGCCGGCCAGGCGATCGGTCTGGCGCTGGTGCTCGGCGTCGGCCTCGGCGCGCCCGCGCTGTGGTTCGCGCCGGAGCTGCTCGGCCTGATGTCGGGCGACAACGCCAGCGTCGTCGCGGCCGGCACCGGCTACGCGCGCTGGCTGCTCGGCGGCAGCGCGATCATCACGCTGCTGTTCCTGCAGAACGCGATCTTCCGCGGCGCCGGCGATCCGATCCTCGCGCTGCGCGTGCTGGCGGTCGCGAACGGCATCAACCTGGTGCTCGACCCGTGCCTGATCTTCGGCCTCGGCCCGTTCCCGCAGCTCGGCGTGACCGGCGCCGCGGTGGCGACCTGCACCGGCCGCACGGTCGCGGTCGTCTACCAGTTCTGGCTGCTGCGGCGCGGCCGCTGCCGCGTGCCGGTCGACCGGCTGGTGCGGTTCGAGCCGCGCGCGCTGTGGCAGCTCGTGCGGTTGTCGGCGGGCACCGTCGGCCAGTTCCTGATCGGCACGTCGAGCTGGCTCGTGCTGATGCACTTCGTCAACCGCTTCGGCGAAGCGGCCGGCGCCGGCTACACCACCGGCATCCGCATCCTGCTGTTCGCGCTGCTGCCCGCGTGGGGCCTCAGCAACGCCGCCGCGACGCTGGTCGGCCAGAACCTCGGCGCCGGCCGGCCGCAGCGCGCCGCCGCGGCGGTCTGGGCGACCGGGCTGTACAACATGCTGTTCCTCGGCGCGGTCACGCTGGTCATGGAGCTGTGGCCGGAGGCGATCGCCGGCCTCTTCGTCAGCGACGCCGTCGTGCTCGGGCACGCGGTCGCGACGCTGCGCATCGTCGCCGCGGGCTACATCTGCTACGCCTGGGGCATGGTGTTCCTGCAGGCGTTCAACGGCGCCGGCGACACGCGCACGCCGACGTGGCTGCACGTCTGGTTCTTCTGGCTGCTCGAACTGCCGCTCGCCTGGCTGCTCGCGTTCGCGCTGGCGTGGGGCCCGGCCGGCGTGTTCGCGTCGATCCCGATCGCCGAGACCTGCTTCGCGCTCGCAGCGCTGGTGCTGTTCCGACGCGGCAGGTGGCAGAACGTCAAGGTGTGAGCGCCGCGTGCGCCGCAGGGCGCCCCCGCCGCGTGGCCATGGCGGCGCGCGGGCCGTACAGTGCCGGGATGCGTTACCTTGCCATCCCCTTGCTGATCGCCGCGCTGCTGCGCGCGCAGGATCCCCCCCAGCCGCCGATGCCCGCGCCAGGCCCGACGCCGGCACCCGCGCCGACTCCCGCACCCACGCCGGGCGGCGAGGAGATCGATGAGAAGGCATTCGCCGCGCTGCACTCGCTGAAGCAGGAGGCGGCGCCGGCCGCGCTCGGCGAGATGGTCCAGATCGGCGACCAGAAGCACTACCTGTCGCTGCCCAAGGACAAGCACGCGCCGCTGCCGGCCGTGCTGCTGGTCCACGAATGGTGGGGCCTCAACGACCACATCAAGCACTGGGCCGATCGCCTGGCCGCCGAGGGCTACGCGACGCTCGCCGTCGATCTCTACAACGGCAAGGTCGCGACCAAGCCCGAGGACGCGCAGGCGCTGATGAAGGGCGTCGACCAGCAGCAGGCGGGCGCCACGCTGCACGCGGCGTTCGACTACCTGAAGACCGACACGCGCATCCAGGCGTCGGCTCGCGCCTGCCTCGGCTGGTGCTTCGGCGGCGGCATGTCGCTGCAGGTCGCGATCGCCGAGCCGAAGCTCGACGCGTGCGTGCTCTACTACGGCCGCATCACGACCGACCTCGAGCAGCTCGGCAAGATCGAGTCGCCGGTGCTGGCGGTGTTCGGCACCAAGGACCCGAGCATCCCGGTCGCCAAGGTCGACGCGTTCGACGCGGCGATGAAGCAGGCCGGCAAGCAGTGCCGCGTGCTCAAGTACGAGGCCGCGCACGCGTTCGCCAACCCGTCCGGCGCCAACTACGACGCCGCCAACGCCGCCAAGGCGTGGACCGAGGTGCGCGCGTTCCTCAAGGAGCACCTGTCGCCGAAGCCGCTGCACGACGCCGGCTCGCCGGCGCCGGGTTCGGCACCGGGCAAGGACCGGTAGCTTGGTCGCGGCGCGCGACCGCGAGTTCATGGAGCTCGCCCTCGCCGAGGCCCGCCTCGGCCTGGCCGGCGGCGGCATCCCGATCGGCGCGTGCCTGGTCGCCGACGGCCGCGTGCTCGGGCGCGGCCACAACCGCCGCGAGCAGGAGGGCAACCCGATCCTGCACGGCGAGATGCACGCGCTGCAGCGCGCCGGGCGCCAGCCCGCCGCGGTCTACCGGCGCGCGACGATGTTCACGACGCTGTCGCCGTGCGCGATGTGCAGCGGCGCGATCGGGCTCTACGGCATCCCCCGGGTCGTGCTCGCCGAGAACGCGACGTTCCGCGGCGAGGAGGACTGGCTCAGGAGCCGCGGCGTCGAGGTCGTCAACCTCGATCTCGACGCGGCCAAGGCGCTGATGCGCGCGTTCCAGTCCGCGCACCCCGCGGTCTGGAACGAGGACATCGGCCAGCCGTGAGCGCACCGCTCACTGCACGTCGATGATCGCGGGCGCGCTGAGCTCGAGACCGCTGCCGCCGAACGCGAGGCTCTGGAACAGCACCTTGCCGGTCGTCAGCGGCGGGACCGCGAACATCGGGAACGTCGCGAAGCCACCGACGGTCGGCGTCGGCATGTAGAACAGCAGGCTCGGCACGTAGGCGTCCGGGAAGCACAGCAGCGAGAACGGGAAGACGTTGACCGACGTCGCCACCGTCGGCGGGATGAACTCGACGAAGACGAAGTTCCAGGCGAACGGCGAGGTGATGTCGATCTGCGTCGAGCCTGCCGGCAGACCGGCGGGGAACGCGCTCAGCACGTGCTGCTGCGGCTCCATCGCGTAGCGCAACGTCCGCGCCCAGCACAGGCCGTTGATGTGGCTCGGCGCGCCGACGCCTGCCGCCGCCGGGCGGATGCCGACCTGCGGGCCCATCGTCGGCCCAGCACCACACGGCGTGCCGACCGCCCCGCAGGGCCCGCCGAAGATCGTGCCGCCGCCGGCCGTCGTCAGCAGGCTCGCGCCCGTCATCGTCTCGGTCGCGAACAGCAGGTCGGGCACCTGCAAGGCGATGCCGGTGCACGACGGCACCACGCCGAAGCCGCCGGTCCAGTCGATCTCGAGCGCCTCGACGTCGACCGCGGTCGTGAGGCAGGCGCCGAAGCGATCGGCGACGTTGGCGTTGGCGACGAAGGCGTCCATCTGCGCTTCGGTGTAGAGCACCAGTGCGCTCATCGGCGTCACCGACGCGATGCGGAGGTCGGGCGTGTAGGTCAGGTTCATCGTCGGGATGAACAGCACGTCGCCGTCGCGGACCAGCATCGGGCCGCAGGCGGTGTTCGCCGGGATGTCGGCGTCGAGCGAGAAGAACACGCCGAACTGCGGATCGAACGCGATCGCGTCGATGTCGATCGGCGTGACGATCGGCAGGCCGAGCGAGGCGTTGAACTGCTCCATCCGCATGAAGTACTCGACCCGGCCGTCGCCCAGGGTGGTGCGAACGAAGTGGCCGACGTCGCCCGGCCGCAGCCCCGGCGGGCCGCTGATCGCCGTGCCGACCGTCACCGACGGCGAGAAGAAGAGCGAACGCGGGTTGGTGTTCGGCGTGCCGACGGCCGTCGCCGGCGTGCGGACCAGCGCGTCGATCGCGCCGAAGATCGTCGGGTCCCAGTAGATCGCGTCGCCGTTGGTGTCGCCCGCCATCGTCTGGAACGCAGTCCGCGGCCCCCACTTCTCGGCCGGCATGCCGGAGCACGGCGCCGTCGGCGACTCGACCTGCACGACCTCGTCCGGGTACAGGAACTGCAGGACCGTGCCGCCGCTGGTCGACACGGTGCGCTCCGGCTGGCTGAAGGTCATCAGGAAGTCGGGCTGCTGGGCGGCGGCCGCCGCGGCGAACGCGAACAGGGGCAGGAATCGGCTGGCTTGCATCGGGAGCTCCGGTGTGGGGTGGACAATCCCGGAAGAGCCGATTCGCGGCCCGCGCACGCGCCCGGGGCGAAAATCCGCCCCGCCCTCACACCACGACCATCACCTCGTCGAGCGGCCGCCGCTCGAGCGCCTTCGCCGGCACGCGGCAGGCTTCGGCGGGGTAGCCGACCGGGATCAGCAGGAACGGGCGCTCGTGCTTCGGCCGACCGAGGATGTCGCCGAGGAACGCCATCGGGCTCGGCGTGTGCGTCAGCGTCGCCAGGCCGGCGACCTGCGCCGCGGCGAGCAACAGGCCGCAGGCGAGCCCGACCGACTCCTTCAGGTAGTAGACCTGGCCGCCGTCGTCGCCGTGGACGAGCTGGAAGACGACGACCAGCCACGGCGCGACCTCGAGGAACTCCTTGTGCTCGTCGGTGCCGAGCGGCGCCAGGTCGCGCAGCCAGTCGGCGTTGGCGCGGTGCTGGTAGAACTCGCGCTCCTCCGCTTCGGCGGCGAGCCGGATGCGCCGCTTGGTCGCGGCATCCTGCACGCAGACGAACCGCCAGGGCTGCTTGTTGGCGCCGCTCGGCGCGGTGTGGGCGCAGCGGACGAGCCATTCGATCACCGCGCGCGGCACCGGCCGATCGGCGAACTCGCGGACGCTGCGGCGGCGGCGCAGCAGGTCGTGGAACGCGGCCGCGGCGACCTCGGGCGGCTGCGACGGCACGTAGCGATCCGGATAGGGCACGAATTCGGCGGACATCGCGCCATGGCACCGCGTGCCACCGTCCCACGTCAAGCCTCGCCGAACCCTGCGCCGCGGGATAGAACTCCGGCATGAAGATCCTCCGCCCCGCGTTCGCCGCCCTCTGCCTCGCGGCGATCCCGTTCCTCGGCGCCTGCGGTGAAACGTCGGCGTCGCCCAAGAGCGCTACGCCGCCCGCAGCGCCGACCGCCGAGGTGCTCGCGCGCCTGGCCAAGGCCGACGCCGCCGACGGCAAGGTCGACAAGGTCGTGCACAAGTGCGCCGGCTGCTCGCTGCACATGGACGGGCTCGCCGACAAGAAGCTGATGGTCGGCGACTACGAGATGCACTTCTGCAAGGACGGCTGCCTCACGCCGTTCGCGAAGGATCCCAACCAGGAGATCCTCGCCAAGGTGCCGCAGTAGCGGCCATGCCGGACGAGCCGAGCACCGGCGGCGGCCTGCCGGAAGACGTCGAGGACGCGGTCCTCGCCGTGCTCGAACGCGACGAGCGCGAGCGCGACGCGGCGCTCGCCGCGCTGCTGCACGAACACGCCGCGCACGCACCGACGATCCGCCGCTGGCTCGCGGCGTCGGGCATCCCCCTGCCGGGCGAACCGGGCGCCGGGCCAGCGCCCGCGCCGGCGAACGGCGGCGACGACGCCTTGCCGCAGCGACTCGGCGCCTACCTGCTGCAGGCGATCCTCGGTCGCGGCGGCTTCGGCACCGTCTACCGCGCCGAGCAGCAGGAGCCGATCCGCCGGCCGGTGGCGGTCAAGGTGCTCAACCCCGGCATGGACTCGCGCGAGGTGCTCGCGCGCTTCGCCGCCGAGCGCGAGGCCCTGAACCGCATGGACCACCCCGGCATCGCGCGCCTGCTCGATGCCGGCACGACGGCGAAGGGGCGGCCGTTCTTCGTCATGGAGCTGGTCGAGGGCCCGACGCTGGCGAAGTTCTGCCGCCAGCGCGACCTGCCGCTGCGCGCGCGGCTCGAGCTGTTCCTGCTGGTGCTGGACGCGATGCAGCACGCCCACCAGAAGGCGGTGCTGCACCGCGACCTCAGCTCCAACAACGTGCTGGTCGCGGATCCCGACGGCCGCCCGCAGCCGAAGATCATCGACTTCGGCATCGCCAAGTCGCTCGCCAGCCCGCTGCTGCAGGGCGGCGCGATGACCTTCCAGGGTACGCTGATGGGCACGCCGGAGTTCATGAGCCCCGAGCAGGCGTCTGGCCGCCCCGGCGACGTCGACACGCGCGCCGACGTCTACGCGCTCGGCGTGGGGGAAAACGAGCTGCAGACCCACACCCAGACCAAAC
>CAYMRG010000041.1:0-7655 GCA_964392555.1 uncultured candidatus Brocadiaceae bacterium | reverse complement strand
CGCTGCCGATCCCGGGCGTCGTGCTGCGCGCGCAGGGCGTCACCGGCATGGCCGAGGCGATCCGCCGCCACACGCCGCTGCCGCCGAGCGAAGCCGCGCCGAAGCCGCGCCGCGCCGCGCTGGTCGGCGATCTCGACCACATCGCGCAGAAGGCGATCGCCAAGGCGCGCGACGAACGCTACGCCTCGGTCGCCGAGTTCGCCGCCGACCTGCGCCGCCACCTCGCCGACCAGCCGATCGCGATCGCGACGCCGACGACGTTCTACCGGCTGCGCAAGTTCGTGCGCCGCCACCGCGCCCAGTCGATCGCCGTCGCGATCGGCGGCGCCGGGTTGATCGCGGCGATCGCCGTGATGTGGATCTCGCTCGGCATCGCCCGCCGCGCCCTCGCCGAGACCGCGCGGCAGAAGGAGGAGATCGAGGCCAAGGCCAAGGACGGCTTCCGCCTGCTCGCCAACGAGGAGCGGCTGCGGGATGCGACGGCCGCCGCGGCGCAACTGCCGCCGCCGTGGCCGGAGCACCGGGCGGCGTTCGAGGCGTGGGGCCGGACCTTCGCCGAGCCGCTGGCCGGGGAACGCGCGAAGATCGCCGCCAAACTCGCCGAGCTGGCGAAGGCCAAGGCGGCGCAGGGCGGCAGCTTCGCCGATCCGGTCGACCAGCACCTCGAACTCGCGCTGCAGCCCCTGCGCGCGGCGATCGATGCGTTCTTCGCCCCCGGCGGGCCGCACCAGGAGGTGCAGCGCCGGCTCGCCTTCGCCCGCGACGTCTGCCGGCCGATGATGGCGGCCCACCAGGCCGACTGGGACGCCGCGATCGATGCGATCCAGACCAGCGACGGCTCGGTCGCGAACCGCGCCTATGGCGGCCTGCGCGTGCCGATCGTCCCCGGGCTCGTGCCGATCGGCTGCAACCCGCGGACGAAGCTGTTCGAGTTCCTCGATCTCGCGAGCCACACCCCCGGCCTGGCGCTGCCGCAGCGCGACGCCGCCGGCGACCTCGACGTGCCGACCGGCTGCGGCATCGTGTTCGTGCTGGTGCCACCCGGCACCGTCCGCCTCGGTGCGGTCCGCGATGCGCCGGGCATGCCGCAGTACGACCCCGAAGCGCGGCCTGAGGAGCTGCACGGCGAACTGGTCCACCTCGACGAGTTCCTGATCGCCGAGACCGAACTGACGATCGGCCAAGCGGCGCGGCTGCGCGGCATGCAGGCGAACGACGACGAGGACCGCATGCCGGCGGGCGGTTTCGACTGGTTCGAGGTCCAGGACCTGCTGCGCCACTTCGGCCTGCTGCTGCCCAGCGAGGCGCAGTGGGAATACGCCTGTCGCGCGGGCACGACGACGCCGTGGTGGCCGGGCAGCGACCCGACCCTGCTCGACGCCGCCGCCTGGTTCGGGCCGCGGCCCGAGCGCACCGGCCGCCGCCGGGCCAATGCGTTCGGCCTGCACGACGTGCACGGCAACGTCGCCGAATGGTGCCGCGACGAGCAGCTCCCCTACCACGAGTTCCCGCTGCGCGCCGGCGACGGCCTGCGCCTGCACACCACCGGCAGCGACGTCGACCCCGACGCCGGCACGGCCGCACGGGTGACGCGCGGCGGCGCGGCGCAGGAAGGC
The DNA here is from genome assembly GCA_964392555.1 of uncultured candidatus Brocadiaceae bacterium. Lineage (GTDB taxonomy): Bacteria > Planctomycetota > UBA1135 > UBA1135 > UBA2386 > CAYMRG01. The sequence goes on along the minus strand of CAYMRG010000041.1, from coordinate 6,039 downwards.
CCGCTCGCGGCACGTTCGTCGGCCCGCATGGGCCGCGCACCGACCTTCCGCGACGCCGCGCTCGGGGTGCGCCCGGTGCGGCGGCTGCGCGCGGGACGGTGACGAGCGGCGGCGCCTGGGTGCGCCACGGAACGGCTGTCGCAGTTCTCTGCCCGTGCCTCGATCGCCTGGCCTACCCCCATCACCACTGCCGACCGTGCCACCTTCGCCGCCCTGCTGCGTCGGGCGAGCGCGGGGGGCGCGCTCCCTACCAGGGTGCCCGGCGAGGCGGCAGCCCAGCCTCCGCGCCCTTCGGCCACCCTCCCTGCCGGACGACGAAATCGACGCACGCGGCCGCAGCGCGCGCTGCAACGAGTTGCGGCCCTGCTTTGCCTGCCGTCAGGCCGTGGGATCGTCGACCACCGTGAGCCATCGCATGAATTCGCGCTCCAGTCGAGAGACAAGGCGCCAGCCTCGAATCCCATGTGTGGCAGCCTCTCCTGCACTTACAGGCAAGCTCGTAGCGGGGAGTACCGCGACGGCAACGGGCAGCCGATGGCGATCGAACGATCCCCGGTTGCCACCCCCGCCAGCACGCATAGAGTGCGGCAAGTCACTTCAGGAGCACCGGGACCATGCCGAAGGCCACGCTGCCGATCGCGTCACTCCTCACCGCCGCGGCGCTGCTGCTCGGCACCACGCTGACCGCCCAGGCGACCTGGATCGTCGACGCGAACAACGGCCCGGGGACCGACTTCACGTCGCTGCAGATCGCGATCTACTCGGCCGCCCCCGGCGATCGCCTGTTTGTCCGCGCCGGCACCTACCAGCCGGGGATCCTCGACCGGCCACTGGCCATCGTCGGCGACGGCAACCCCGTGGTCGCCGGCAACGGCGGCTACTCGCCGGGCTTCCTGGTCCAGTCGCTGCCGGCGGGTTCGTTGACGACGATCACCGGCATGGTGTTCGCCGCCGGCTCGCTGAGCAACGAATCGCTGCGTGTCCAGAGCGGTCCCGGCACCATCGTGCTCGACGGCGTCGAGAGCAGTCTGTCGACGAGCGTCGGGGCGAGCAGCGACGTCCGCTTCGCCCACTCGCACTTCCTCCAGGGCCTGAAGATCGAGAACAGCACGTGCCTGCTGGACGAGTGCCAGGTGCTCCCCGATGCGGGACAGACCGTCTTCTCGGGATTGAACACCTCGTCGTCGCACGTCGTGCTGAACCGCTGCCAGGTCACGGGGCGCTCCAGCGCCACGCTGTTCGCGACGGCCGCGATCGAATCGACGTCGTCGACGCTCGTCCTGACCGACGATGGCACCGGCTCGATCGTCGCCGGCATCGGTGCGCTCCCGATCGCCGCCATCCGCGGCACGGGCACCGCGCAGATCGACCCGCACGTGCTGCTCGTGCCGTCGGGCGGCGCGCCGGCGGTCACCGGCGTCGCGGCGACGACGCGCGCGCGGCCTTCGCTGGCGATCACGGCCGGGCCCGCCGGCGGCACGATCGACCTCGACCTGTTCGGCACCACCGGCGAGATCTACGTCGAAGCGGTGGGCCTCGCGCTGCCCGCGATCTACGTGCCTGGCTTCGACGATACGATCTGGGTCCAGCCGCTGATGCACTGGACGGCCGGCGTGTTCGACGCCACCGGCCACGCGCTGGAGGCGATCCCGGTGCCGAACCTGCCGCTCGTCCCCGGCTTCTCGTTCACCTGGCAGGCGGCCGCCTTCAGCCAGACGGGGATCACGCTGTCGAACGCGGTCAGCTACGTGCACCCGATGTGAGCGCGCGGCCCGCGCCGGCCGTTCACCGCGACGCCGCGTCCGCCACCGGGAACGCACTCGACCAGCCCGGCACCAGCATCGGCACCGGATCGACGTACGCCGGCAGCCCACCGCGCCGCAGCACATCGCACTGCTGCTTGCTGCCGAGCTTGCAGCCGCGTTCGAGGCAAGCGTGCGCCGCGGGCCCGTCGAGCGCCGCCCCGCGGCCGGTGCCGTGCATGTAGGCGAGGTACCACAGGCACTCGCTGTCGTCCTGGTCGGCGCCGCGGCGCAGCACGTCGGCGACGCCGGTGAGGTCGATCGCGCCGCCGTCGCGCGCCAGCGCGAGCCGGGCGAGGCCCTTGGCCGAGTAGAGGTTCTGCTGCCAGTTGCGGCGGTAGCACGCGAGCGCCCGGGCGCGATCCTGCGGCCGGCCCTGGCCGGTCTCGTAGGCGAAGCCGACCAGGAACGTGCCGACGCCGAGGTCACCGCCGTCGCTGCGCTGCTCGAGCAGGTCGAACGCGCGCGCGACGTCCTGGTCGTTGGCGCGCATGCGGCGGAACAGGAACAGCACGGCGATGTTCGCGGCGGCGTCGGCGTCGCCGTGCGCGAGCGCCATGGCGAACCAGTGCGCGGCCGACTTCGGGTCCGCCGGCGTGACCTTGCCTTCGCTCGCGATCATGCCCAGCTCGTTGAATGCCGGGCCAGGCTCACGACCGATCGTCTTGCCGCCGGTGACCATGACGAGCTTGCGGCCGGCGGACGGTTTGCCTTCGGCCAGCGCGCGCTTCCAGAACGCGATCGAGTTGCCGGGGTGCGCGTCGTTCTGCACGAACCCGGTCGCCAGCAGCGTCGCGAACACCGCACTCCACAGCGCCATGTGCACGACGTTGGCCTTCGCCGGGCTAGCCGCGGCCTGCCAGCGCGCCTCGAGGCGCGCGAGCGGCCCGCGCTGCGCGAGCCGGTCGAGCACCTGCACCGACAGGTTCAGCAGCGGCACGGGGAACAGCTTCGCGAACAGCTCCGGCGCGCCGATCCGCCCGAGCAGCTCGTAGAACACGACGTAGCCGAGGCCGTAGCCGAGGCCGAACAGCGTGCGGCCGACGTTGCTGCGCGGCGACGTCGACGGATCGGTCATCAGCAGCATCAGGCCGAGGAACGCCGCTCCAGGCAGGTTCGTGCTGCCGAACAGGTAGACGCCGGTGATGCCCGTGTAGACGAGGTTGGCGGCGACCATCGCGACCGCCGCGGCGAACGTCATCAGCGTGACGCGGAAGAAGCCCTGCACGACGAGGCCAAGGCCGAACAGCACGACGAAGATCTGCGGCACCGCGTCGATCGTGGTCGCCAGCGGCCGTGCCCAGGTCAGGTCGACGCTGCGGGTCGCGATCAGCGCGATCGCGGCGACCATCAGGCCGAACCCCGAGGGATTGAACACGTGCGTGCGGCGGCCCTCGCGCGACCAGTGGACGAACGCCTTGCCGAGCAGGCCGACCGTGATCATCGCGAATTGCCAGACGAACCAGTCGTCGCGGAACCAGATGAACAGGTTCGTGCTGAGCACGATCGGCAGCGGCCCGGACGCGAGCCGCCACGGCCGGCCGCGCACCCACGCGAACAGCGCGTCGAAGGCGTAGAGGTAGCAGGCCTGCAGCACGATCAGCGGCGCCTGCGCGAAGATCGGCCGCGTGCCGTCGGCATCGACCCAGAACCAGCCCCAGTAGGCGTAGAGCACGAGCTGGACGCACGCCTGCACGTAGTGCGTTCGCACCGGCGGCACGGTCTCGACCAGCAGCGGCCGACCGCTGGCGCGGGCGCGCAGCAGCAGCGCGCACCAGCCCACCAGCAGCACACCGCCGACGCCGGCGAACGCGCCGAGCAGGTGCGGGTTGCCGTGGACGCGCGGCAGCGCGATCCCCGCGAGCAACGCCAGGATCAGCGCGAGCGGCAGCCAGCGCAACCGCGGCTGCGGTCCCACGGTCATTCGAGCCCGAGCGCGCGGCGGATCGCCTGCTTGTCGACCTTCGCGCCGACGAAGTCGTCGAACGCGTGCGCCGGCGGCTGGATCAGGTGGCTGGCGATGAACGGCGCGCCTTCCTCGGCGCCCTGCATGCTGTCCTTGAAGCAGCACTCCCACTCGAGCACCGCCCAGCCGTCGTAGCCGTACTTGGTCAGCAGCGTGAAGATCGCCGGGAAGTCGACCTGGCCGTCGCCGAGCGAACGGAACCGGCCGGCGCGGTTCTGCCAGCTCTGGTAGCCGCCGTAGACGCCGACGCGGCCGTTCGGCCGGAACTCGGCGTCCTTGACGTGGAAGCTGCGGATCCGCTCGTGGTAGAGGTCGATGTACTCGAGGTAGTCGAGCTGCTGCAGCACGAAGTGGCTCGGGTCGTAGAGCAGGCAGGCGCGCGGATGTTCGTCGCAATGGTCGAGGAACGCCTCGAACGTCGCGCCGTCGTGCAGGTCCTCGCCGGGGTGCACTTCGAACGCGCAGTCGACGCCCTGCTCCTCGGCGTAGTCGAGCAGCGGCCGCCAGCGGCGCACGAGCTCCTTGAAGCCGGCCTCGACGAGCCCGGCGGGCCGCTGCGGCCACGGATACATCATGTGCCACATCAGCGCACCGCTGAAGGTCGGCATCGACGTCAGCCCGAGGTGCTTGCTGGCCTTGAGGCACAGCTTGACCTGTTCGCTGCCGTAGCGGTGCATCTCGTCGGCCGTCGTCACGCCGGCCGGCGCGAACGCCTGGAACATCGGCGCGTAGGCCGGGTGCACGGCGACCAGCTGACCCTGCAGGTGCGTCGCCAGCTCGGTGATCTCGACGCCGGCCGCGTCGGCGGTGCCGCGCAGGTCGTCGCAGTAGGCCTTGCTGGCCGCGGCCTTCTGCAGGTCGATGCAGCGCGCGTCCCACGACGGCACCTGCACGCCGGCGTAGTCGAGTTCACCGGCCCACTTGCAGGCCGTGTCGAAGCGATCGAACGGCGCGTGGTCGGCCATGAACTGCGCGAGGAAGATGCCGGGACCTTTCATCATGACGGGAGCTCCAGAAGCTGCGGCGTGAGGGCGGGGACGGGCGTGGCGGTCAGGCGCGGGGCACGGCGATCCAGCCGTTCTTCTGCGCCGAGCGCAGCGCGGTCTCGAGCACCGCCTGCGCGGCGACGCCGTCGGCGAAGTCGGGCCGGAACGGCTTGCCGCCGGCGAGCGCGCGGACGAAGTCGGCGAGGTGGTTCACGAACGTGTGCTCGTAGCCGAGCATGTGGCCGTCCGGCCACCAGTTGGCGGCGAACGGATGCACCGGGTCCATGCACAGGATCGTGCGGAAGCCCTGCGCGTCGCGGCCGTCGTCGAACGAGAAGAACTCGAGTTCGTTGAGCCGCTCGAGGTTCCAGCGCAGCGACCCCTTGCTGCCCGAGACCTCGACGCAGTTGTAGTTCTTGCGACCCGGGGCGGTGCGCGTCGCCTCGTAGGTGCCGATCGCGCCGTTCTTGAACTTCGCCAGGAAGCAGAACGCGTCGTCGACGTCGACCTTCGCCTTGCCGCCCTGGCCGTCCGGGCGCTGCTTCGTGAACGTCTGCTGCACGCCGCAGACCGCGGCGAACTCGAGACCGGTGATCGCCCGCGTCAGGTCGATCAGGTGCGCGTTGAGGTCGCCGTGCGCGCCGCTGCCGCAGGTCTTCCTGCTGGTGCGCCAGCTCGCCGGCGTGTTCGCGTCGCTGAGCCAGTCCTGCAGGTAGACGGCGCGCACCTGGCGGATCTCGCCGAGGTCGCCGCGCGCGACCATCTGCGCGGCGAGCCGCGTCGCCGGCGCGCTGCGGTAGTTGTGCCAGACGCCGGTGCGGACCTTCTGTCGCTTGGCCAGCGCCTGCATCGCCTTCGCCTCTGCCAGCGTCATCGCGAGCGGCTTCTCGCACAGCACGTGCTTCTTCGCCTGCAGCGCCGCGGTCGCGATCGCGCAGTGGCTGTCGTTGGGCGTCGCGACGTCGATCAGGCCGATCGTCGGATCGGCGAGCACCGCGTCGAGGTCGGTCGTCGCGGCGGCGAAACCGAGCTGCGCCGCAGCGGCCTCGGCGCGGCCCTGGTCGCGGCCGACGACGATCGCCGGCACCACCCGGAACGGCAGGTCGAAGAAGTGGTTGACCTGGCGGTAGGCATTGCCGTGGGCGCGCCCCATGAAGGCGTGGCCCACCATCGCCACGCGCAGCTCGGGCAGTTCGGTTCGCGGGGCGGTTCGGGACGACGAGCGGGCGGGCACCATTGGTAGATCTCAGGTGATGAGGAAGAGGAAAGCAATCCGACGCCCCAC
>CAYMRG010000040.1:9261-16182 GCA_964392555.1 uncultured candidatus Brocadiaceae bacterium | reverse complement strand
CGGGCGACCAGACTCAGAGACTTCTCTGGGGACGCCGCAACGCGGGTTGCGGCAGCGGCGCGAGCAACGCATCCGGCCCCGCTGCGGCGTCCGGTTGAGCCTGCTCGCCCTGCGGGCGACCAGACTCAGAGACTTCTCTGGGGACGCCGCAACGCGGGTTGCGGCAGTGGCGCGAGCAACAAGTTCAGCCCTGCTGCACCACTGCGTGGCAGCGACGGGCCACGTCCTCCGCCGCCGGTCGCCGTTGGCATCGCACGGTCGCGAAAGCCGCGCACTCGGTGGTTTCCTGTAGCGCATTCGCGCGTGCGTATGAGCCGGGGGAAGTGGACATCTGGAGGGGCTGGACCCCCGGCGCCTGCTTGGCAGAATCCCTGCGTTCCCTACGGAACCCGGGGCAGTATCCCGGCCGTCGGAACAAAGAATCGGAAGAAGGCCGCCCTCGCCCCCTGCCGCGCGGCACTCGCCCCAACAGATCCAGCTCCCAATGCGCACCATCCTCGTCAGTCCCATCATCCTCGCGGCCGTCGCTGCGGCCCTGCCCGCCCAGTTGACCATCACGGACGGCAACATGTCGGCGACGACCGACGCGCTTTCGGCCACCAGCCAGTCGCCGCGCTCGTTCGATCTGCTCGCCGACGCGCTGGCCGTCAACCACGCCTACGAGCACTGGTGGTACTACCGCGTCGCTGGCGACACCAGCGAATCGGCGCTCCGACTGGTCGGGACGGTCAACGAAGGCGTCGTCGGCACGACGCACATCGATCGCGACTTCGCCGACGTCGATGCGCGCGGCCTGTTGCGCATGTCGCTCGACATGGACACCTACTCGACCGGCCCGGCGAGCGGTGTCGTGATCAGCCGGCTGAACGTGATGAACATCAGCAATGCGCCGGTCACGTTCGACATCTTCGCCTACACCGACCTCGACGTGACCGGTTCGTCCGGCAACGATTCGGTGACCGGCAACGGCTCGTCGCACGTCGTGACCGACCCGAGCGGTGTCCGCATCGAGGTCCGCGCGCTGGGCAACGACAAGAGCGAGGTCGGCGCCTACCCGACGATCCGCAACAAGCTGATCAACGCGGTCGTCGACGACCTCAGCGACGCGCTGCCGCCGTTCGCCGGCGACTACACGGGCGCCTTCCAGTGGCAGTCCCGCACGCTCGCCCCGTTTGCCCAGACCAGCTTCCAGGTGCTGCTCGCCGTCGACACCGCGGCGTTCGCGGCGCCGGTGGTCGAGTACTACGGCGTCGGCAACGGCAGCAACGGCGAGATCCAGACCGATGCGCTGCCGCTGCAGGACAACGCCAACATCCGCCAGTTCTCGCTGCAGCTCGTGCATGCGCTGCCGTTCACCGAGTTCCGCATCGGCACCTCGGTGGCGCCGATCAACGCGTTCCCGATCGTGCCGGGCATCGACATGTGGGTCGATCCGGGTCTCATGATCGGCCTGTGGGGCGGCTTCACGGACGCCAATGGCTTCGCGCAGGAGTCGTTCCTGATCCCGACGTCGCCGTACCTGACCGGTTTCACCGCCTACACGCAGGGCTTCTACGTCGACGGGGCCGCGCCGAACGGGTTCGTCTTCTACACGACCGGTCTCGCGACCCAGATCGGCAAGCTGTGATCTGCAGTCGTCGCCGCGGCCGATGAGGAGATCGGGCTGCGGGGGGATTTTCGCCGGCGCGCCGCCGGCGATCCCTGCGACCGGCACTACGCTGCGCGGCATGGCGATCGCCTTGCCGCGCTTTCTTCTTGCCCGCTGCCGGCGTTCGGCATCGACCGCGCTGCTGCTGGTCGTCGCCGGTTGCGCCGCGCTGCCCGAGGCGAATCCGATCGGGGCGGCGATCGCCGAACTGGTCGCGGCGCCGGAGCTCGCCGGCGGGCGTGTCGGCGTGCAGGTCGTCGACGTCGGTGACGGGCGGCTGCTGGGCGAGCACGCGAGCGATCGCGGCTTCGCCACGGCCTCGAACATGAAGCTGCTCAGCAGCGCCGTCGCCATGCGCACGCTGGGCGCGGGCCATCGCCTGCGCACCGAACTGTGGGCGCTCGGCGAACTCCGCGCCGGCGTACTCGCCGGCGACCTCGCCCTGGTCGGTCACGGCGACCCGACGTTCGCGGCGAAGGGCGTCGACAGTGCCGAACTGGTGGCGATGGCCGAGGCCGTGCGGGCGGCAGGCATCACGCGCGTTCTCGGCGGCGTCCTGGGCGACGACACGTGGCAGGGCACCGAACACCTCGGCCACGGCTGGCAATGGGACTACCTGGACGAGGACTATGCGGCGCCGTTCGGGGCCTTGTGCTGCGCGGGGAACGTCGTGACCGCCCGCATCGGCCCCGGGGCCGGCGCGGACGTGCCGCCGGATGTGCAATGGGTCCATGGCTCGGCGCCGGCGGCTCAGGTCGACGTACGAACCGTCGCGGCCGCCGAGCCCACCGCGCTGGTCGCTCACAGCAGCCTCGGCGGCGACGATGTGACGGTGTCCGGCACGATCGCGGTGGGCAGTGCGCCGCAGACCGTGACCGTGACCGTGCGCGATCCGGCGGTGCATGCGGCGGCGACGCTGGCCGCGGCGTTGCGCGCGGCCGGCGTCACGATCGAAGGCGGTGCCGGCCGCTACCACTTTGCCCGCGGCGAAGCGGCGCGCCTGCTGCACGGCCACGAGTCGCCGCCGCTCGCCGAGATCGTCGCGCCGATGCTGACGCGCAGCGACAACCTGTATGCGGAGCAGGTCTGGCGGGTGGCCGCGCGCGAGGCGGTCGGTGACGGCTCGACTGCGGCCGCCGAACGGCACGCCAAGGCCAAGCTCGCCGAGCTCGGCGTGCCGACCGATGGCATGGTGCTCGCCGACGGCTCCGGCCTGTCGCGGCGCAACCTCGTGCAGCCGCGGCAGCTCGCGGCGCTGCTGGTGGCGATGGCGCGGGATCCGCTCGGTCCGACCTGGCGCAGCGGCCTGCCGCTCGCCGGCGAGAGCGGCACGCTGCGCAACCGCTTGCGCGAAGGGCCGTCGCGCGGCCATGTCCACGCCAAGACCGGCTACATCTCGCGGGTCGTCTGCCTGTCGGGCTACGTCGACCGCCGCGAGCCGAAGGCGCCGCCGCTCGCGTTCGTCGTGATGCTCAACGACTTCACCTGCGACGATGGCGCGGCAAAGGCAGCGGTCGACCGCTTCGTCGACCGGCTCGCGACATTCGCCGGCTGGTGATCCGCGTCAGGGCGACGACGAGCCGGGTCGAACGCGTCGATCGCGCCGCGACCGGGTGCGGCAAGAGCGGGGTGCCCGTCGTGGTGGTGGATGTGGTGGTGAGCCGCTCCAGCTCAGAACCGAAGCGGCGCGCCGCAGGCGCGCGGCGAGGTCCTGAGCGTGCGTGCTCGCCGCGCTAGGCGCGGCGAGCACTCACGCTCAGAACACCACGGCGAAGCCGAACTGGTAACCGTCGAGTTTCAGGTCGGCGTCGTAGGCGAAGCCGTTGGCGTCGCCCTTGGCCGGGAATTCGCTGTATCGGAACCCGCCGAAGAACGTCACGTCGCGCATCGGCAATGAGTACTTGAGCATCGCTTCGAAGTCCTGCTGCAGTCCCTCGAAGTCGCCGCCGAGCACGAGCCCTGGCGACACCGCGTAGTCGAGGTCGAGCGCGACCTCGCGCCATGCCAGCCGCGCGCGAACCGCGCCGTAGACCGCGTCCCCGTCGATCTGCGCGTTCTGCGTCCGCGAGCCATCGTCGGTGCGCGCCTGGAGGGTCATCAGCCGGTGGGAGACCTGCGCGCCCGCGGCGAACTTCAGGTCGAACGGCTTGTCGCGGAACCGGCCGCTGGTGCTGACGATCGGCTCGAGGTAGCTGAGCCGGAAGTCGTCCATGTTGGCGTTCATCCGCACCAGGTCGCCGTTCTGCAGGCGCCCCCAATCGCCGTCGAGCACGCCCTTCTGCGACGTGCCCATGTGCAGCCGGTAGTAGTCGAAGCGGATGCCGGCGAAGCCGTCACCGAGGTCGGCGCGGACGCCGATGTCCTCGCGGTGGTGATCCTGGCCGAACGTGCGCAGCGATTGCTTGGGGTTGTCCTGGATCGGGTCGACGGGCGTCGATTGCATGCTCATCGCGCCGCGCAGCTGGTAGACGGCGAGGTACGGGGACACCAGCAGCTGCGGCTCGGCGAGCACGGTCGACGTGCAGCCGGCGAGCAGGCAGGTGCCGAGGATGCCGAGAGCGGCGGGGGCGCGCATGGCGAAAGGGTAGGCGCGCGGCGTGGCGGGCGGAAGCATGGTGGCGCGCGCGGGCGACTTTCGTAGGCTGGGCGGCATGACGGAAGCCTTCCTCGAACGCGACTTCAAGGCCTACGAGCGTCACCGCCAGGACGACCCGGAGTACAACGCGCTGCGGCTCGCCGTCCGGCGCAAGCTCAAGGCGATGGCCGATGCCGTGCAGAAGCAGGCGAAGGGACTCGGCGTCGAGCTGAGCGCGCAGGCCGGGCTGCACCATCCGTACACCTTCAACAGCTACCGCGTGCGCGAGCAGCGCGCCTACCTGTGCCGCGGCCCGAAGGAGCGCAAGAAGCTCGCGTCGTTCTTCGGCGAGGCGCTCGGCAAGGACGCCGAGACCCACTACATCCAGACGGTGCTCGAGGTCTGCATCGACGACCAGATCGTCGAGGCGGCGCTGCGCATCCACCCGCAGGCGTGGTGGGACGGCGAGAACCTGAAGAAGAAGGTGCTGCAGGACCCGGCGAAGCTGGACGAGCTGTGCACCAGGCTGCGCGCGTTGCCGCCGGGCTTCAACTTCAAGCTGCACGACTGGAAGAAGGACAACTGGTGCAGCGCCGCGAAGCCGGCCGAGATCAAGGAGACGCTGGGCCACTACACGCCGGGCAACCACTGGCTGCACGTGCAGCGCCAGTTGCCGAAGGAGGATGCGCTGGCGATGGGGCCCGATGCGGAGGCGTGGGTCAGCAGCTCCCTGCTCGCGCTGCTGCCGGTCTACTCGTTCGTGCTGTGGGACCCTTCCTGAACGAACCGCGCGCGCGTCACTCTGCCGGGGTCACTCTGCCGGGGTCACTCTGCCGGGGTCATCCTGCCAGCATCACTGCGTCGCGTAGTTCGCCTTGACCCATTCGGTCCACTGGCGATCGAAGTCGAGCACCGACACGCCATAGGCCGCCTGCAGCGCATCGCGTGAGGCACCGACCAGATCGGTCTGGTCGGGACGCCATTCCTTGTCGACGCGACCCTTGACCGCGAACAGGAACTTCTGCCACTTCTCCGGCCCCTGCGACAGCAGCCAGTCGATGCGCGACCAGACGGCGACGTGGTCGTCGAACTTGATCTTGCCGAAGTCGCGCCACGAGTAGGCCTCGGCGAACGGCGTGACCTTGCCGGCGTTGATCAGGGCGCGGCAGTAGGGCTCCCACTTCCACGTCGTCTTCATGTCGGCCAGCGAGCCTTCGTTCTGGTCGAAGCTGTTCCACTTCGGGTCGACGCGCCGCTCGAGCCAGTGGCCGTAGCCTTCGCGGATCCAGACCGGCAGGTCGTAGCTGTAGTAGCGGAAGCCGTCGAGCAGGTTCTGGCCGACGTTGAACGCCAGCGTGCAGTGCATCGCGGTGTCGTGCTTGAGCCGCGCCTCGTCGCACTCGGTCGAGGTCGACAGCAGGATCGAGCCGATCTCGGTGAAGTGCCAGCGCTGCGAATACTTGCTGTCGCGGCCGAGGAACTTCGACAGGTAGGTCTGGTAGGACGCGAGCTTCTCGAACAGCAGCACGAGGTACTTGTCCTTCATGCCGAGGTACGGCCCGTAGCCCATGTAGCGGGCGGTCGTCGAGATCACGACCTTCGACGGGTCGGCGGGGAAGTCCGCGTCCTTGACGCCCATCTGCGCCGAGAACTCGGCGTAGAGCTTCTCGAGGCGGTAGGCCGTCAGGTGTGCGCGCAGCCACGGGTCGAGCGTTCGCGTCTTCGCATTGACGCCGGGGAGCACCTTGGCGATCTCCTCGAGCTCGCTGCGGATCTTGCCGCGCGTCGGCGGATCCATCGGCACCGGCCAGGCGGGCAGGTTGCAGCCGATGCGGAAGTGCGGCGTCTCGATCCAGAGGATCTGCACGAACGGCAGCGCCTCGTCGATGTCGGTGTTCACCGTCGGCTTCGCGGCGACGCTGCCGAACGGGAACGGCCCGTACGAGACGTAGCCGGCCTTGGCCATCGCCTTCGGATCGTTGTCGGTGTACGGGTCGATGCGCCACTTCGGCAGCTTGTCCTTCTGCGCGGTCGCGGTCGCGGCGAGCAGCAGGCAGGCCAACGGGAAGATCTTGCTCATCGGAGGTTCGCGGTGGGGGAAGCGGGCGGTTCGATGCTTGCAGGGCCCTGCGTGGCGGCGGCGCCTCTCAGGACTGCAGCCACTTGTTGGCCATCTCGACGACCTGGAACACCGACAGGTTCTCGATCGGCTCCTCGCCGTGCAGGACGCGCATCGCGTTGACCGCCTCCTTCTTGACGTTGTTCTCGCTCGAGCGCAGGAAGCCCTTCAGCTCGACCGCCTGGTCCTTGGTGGCGACGTAGCGCAGCAGCCGCAGGCCGGCCATCTGCTCGACGGCGTCACCCTTGGCGATCGCCTTGAGCACCTGTTCGCCGGCCTTGACCGAGCGCACCGGCTGCAGCACTTCGGCGATCATCGGCGCGTACTCCTTCCAGCTCGTCCGGGCGACGCCGATCACCGCCGGCAGCGAGTCGGCGTCGCCGAGCGCGAAGGCGCCGATCGCGGCGGCGGCGGCGATGTCCGCGTCCTTGTCCTTCGCGCACTTCTGCAGCGGCGCCAGCACCGTCGCGTCGTGGAAGCGCGCCAGCCGCCGCACCAGGTACCGCCGCAGCTCGACGCGCGGCTTGGTCAGCTCGCGCACCATCAGCTGCGCGTGCTCGGGCTTCAGCACCTCGTCGA
>CAYMRG010000040.1:0-9251 GCA_964392555.1 uncultured candidatus Brocadiaceae bacterium | reverse complement strand
CAGGAACAGCTGGGCATTGGTCGCGGCATCCGGCGCGCGATCGCTGACCTGGCTGAACGACAGCGGCATGGCGCCGGGGCCCAGCGCGATGAGTTGCTTGCGGCCTGCGTCGCGCAGCTCCGGCTTGTCCTTGCGCAGCTGGCCGACCAGCGGCAGGACCTTGTCCTTGTCCATGTTGGACAGCGCCGGCCACTCGGTCGGCGCGCCCGCGGGCGGGGTGGGCTTGGGCGCGGGGTCCTGGGCGCGGCAGACGGCGCCGGCGATCGCCAGGGCACAGAGGAAGGAGTGGGCTCGGATCATCGTGGGGCCTCGAATCCAGGCGGCAGCGCTTCCCGGTAGTCGGGGTGGACGTAGGTCACCAGGTGGGCGACCCGCGCCATCTCCGCGTCACGCCAGGCAATGTAGTCGTTGATCAGGTTGTGGGTGTTGAAGGCGACCTGCAGCGAGGAGCAGAGATCGTCGAGGACCAGCGGCGCTTCCTTGACGTCGTTGCAGGCGACGACCTTGTACCCTTCCGGAACCTCGATCGGCGGGCTGACCGAACCGCGCAGCAGCGGGTCGAACAGAAACAGCGCGAGCGGCGGCGCGAGCTGGAGGCGGACGTTCTCGAGGGCGCGCCCGGGCAGCCGGCCGTCGCTCATGACCTGTTGCAGCTCGACGGCGTTGGTCGCCACCTCGGTCAGCGCCTTGGCGGTGGCGTACAGTTCCTTGCGTTTCGCCGCGAATGCGCGCTGCGACAGCCGCAGCGGGATCGTGTACTCGGTCAGGATGCGGCGCACCTTGGAGCTGCGGCTGCTCTCCGGCAGGAAGTCGTAGAAGGCGACGAACGGCTCGACCTCGCTGACACGGACCTCGATGCCGTCGACGACCAGCAGCAGGTCGGGGTCGCGGGCCGGACGGGCCGGCTCGTCGCCGCAGGCGGCGAGGGCGAGCAGGCAGGCGACATGGGCCGCACCCGACCGGAAACTGCGGAGGGAGCGTGTCACGGGGTGTCGAAGGCGGCGAGGAAGTCCGCGACGGGACCGGTCAGGAAGCGGTAGGTGGCGTTCAGGTGGTTGGCCAGGGTCGGGGCTTCGGCCAGCGGGACCGGGCCGGCGAAGCTGCCGGTGTTCTCGAGCCACAGCGAGCGGGGGTCCTGCGGCCAGGTCTCGACCCGGACATGATACGTCTCGCGGCCGCCCGGTTGGGGCGGGAACACGAACCGCGTGCCGAGCGCGCCGATCGGCCGACCGAACCGCTGCCAGGCGTCGGTGCCCGGGGCGATCAGCCGTTCGGCGAGGAAGGCCCGCCCGTCGCGGAAGTTGCGCGGCGCGATCAGCGACCGGACGATGAACTGCTGGGCCAACGAAGCGGTGATGCCGAGGGTCTGGCCGGCGATCGAGACGACGTTCACCAGCCGCGTCGCGAAGTCCTCGACGGTCGTGACCCGCAGCTCCTCGCGCAGGATCAGGCGGTCCCACGTGAAGCTGAGCGACGAGACCTGACCCGGCACCTGCGGCAGGTTGCTCAGGTGGATGCCGTCGGGCGCAACCTGGAAGTTCTGGTAGCCGATCGGTGGCTGCCGGTAGAGCGTGTTGTGCACGCTCTGGACCAGGTCGGCACGCACCTGGTGCGGGGGGTGCAGGATCTCGGCGACGAAGGCGATGGTACGGGGGTCGTAGCTCATGGCGACCGCGCGCGGCGGTCCCCGAGACCATAGCAAACCCGGCCGATGGGCCGAGGCGGGATCGCCAGGAACGCCGGCTGCCGTCGCCCGCGCCCAGGAGGTGACGCGGCGCCCGGGAAAGGTCGCCGGACCGGGAGGAATGGGCTGTCCTTTTCGTTTGGTCGGCCCTTCCGGGTAAGCTCCGCCGCCCTTCTTCAGACTCCAGTACCATGAACCGCCTATTTGCCCTCGCCGCTCTCGGCGCCGTGACCTCGGTCGTCTCCCTGCGCGCGCAGGACCCCAAGGAGCAGATCACGCAACTGCGGCGCGATGTCGCCAAGCTGTCCGACCAGCTCACCGACGAACGCGCCAAGCTGTTGCTGGACGTCAAGGTCAACGGCCGGCAGCTCGACCCCAAGGAGGTCATGCGCGAGGCCGTCTATCTGACGGGCGGCAAGCTGGTCGAGGCCAAGGTCGCGGACTTCTTCATCCTCGAGGAGCTGAAGAAGCAGGTCGACTCGGGCGCGCGCAAGCCCGAGGAATTCGTCGTCTCCGATGAGGACGTCATGGCCGCGCTGGCGCCGATGATGACCGAGTTCGAGAGCAAGAACCCCGGCGTGCCGATCTGGGAGGTCATCCGGTCGCAGTACGGCCTGTCCAAGGACACGTTCCTCGAGCAGCGCAAGCAGACGATCCTGTTCGACCGCGTGTTCTTCCCCGGTTCGCCGAAGAACTGGCCGGACATCACCAAGGAAGCCATCAAGGCGCAGACCCAGACCGACCAGGGGCCGGCGTTCTTCGAGAAGCTCGAGGAGGCGACCGAGGGCGTCGATGCCCAGGGCAACCCGAAGAAGCTGCCCGAGTTCTGGGTCAACATGATGCGCCAGTTCGTGCAGAAGGGCCTGCGCTCGTGGAGCGACATCCGCTACGCGTCGCACGGGCTGCCCTCGGACACGGTGCTCAAGGTCAACGACCTTGAGTGGAAGACCGCCGAGGCGTTCGAGTTCGTCCGCCAGGGCCTCTACGCCCAGGACCTCGAGCGCGCCATGCAGGAGGTCGTCGTCCGCGAGGCGCTGCGCCAGGAGCTGGCCGCGAAGAATTCCTACATCAATGACGAGGAGTTCCAGCGCCGCTACGACGAGTACCGCCAGCCGTACGATTCGACGCCGTTCACGGTCGAGGTCATCGCGACCCGCTTCAAGGGCTACCCCTGCCTCGAGGCGTTCCGCGCCCGTTGGCGCCTGATCACGTCCTACTCCGACATGATCAAGGACGAGATCACCACCGAGAACCTGCAGGCGCACGCCGACAAGTACGCCGCGTTCTTCGCCGATGGCCAGCTCGGCCTCGACGTCATCCCGTTCCAGGCGCGTGACCCGAAGACCGGCGCGTGGGTGCCCGAAGGCATGGAGAAGGCCAAGGTCCGCGCCGAAGCCGCGTTCGCGCGCCTCGAGAAGAAGGAGGTCACCTTCGACGAGATGCTCGACAAGCACACCGAGTTCTACGCCACCGACGAGAAGCGCGGTCGCCTCGGCCTGCTGCCGTTGAACCAGATCAAGCAGCAGCTCCGCGAGAGCGAGTACACGCAGCTGCACGACGGCTACTCGCTGGCCAACTACCTGTTCTTCGACGCGCCGGTCGGCAAGACGGTCGGCCCGATCCAGGGCCCCGACGGCTGGTTCATCGTCCGCGTCAACACGCGCACCCCGGCCCGCAAGAAGGTCGACGTCAGCGTCGAGCGCGAGCGCGACCTCGTCCGCGAGGACTACGTGACCTACCGGTTCTTCGCCTGGGCCAACGACGTCATCGGTCGGACGAAGGTCGAGTGATGCCGGCAGCGCGGCTAGCATGCCGCGCGTGACCGAAGTCCGAGATTCGCGCGCCAGCACCCGAGCCCTCTGGCGCCGCCTGTGGGGGGCGATCAAGCGCTACCGCGGGATGGTGCTGGCGATGTTCGGGTTCGCCATCCTCGAGGCGCTGTTCACGAAGGCGCCGCTGCTGCTCGTCCAGCCGTTGATCTACGTGCTGGGCAAGAAGGACGACCTGGGGCCGTTGCCGGACCCGACGCCTTCCGCCTTCGGCGACTTCACGGGCTGGTTCAGGGGCCTTTCGCACGACGTCATCGGCTCGCTCGGGCTGAACCTCGGCCACCCCGGCATGGAGGTGGTCGCGATGTGCGGGCTGATCGCCATCCTGTGCGGCCTGGTCGGCTCCATCACCATCTACTTCGTGCAGACGTTCTCGCGGTTCTTCGCGATCCGCATCGTCGCCGACCTCCGCACCGAGCTGGCCAACCACTTCCTGCAGCTGCCGCTGCGTTTCTACGGACGGCAGCGGATGGGGGAGATGATCAGCAAGGTCACCAACGACACGCAGGTCATGCAGCGGTCGTTCGAGCTGGCCGCCGACAACCTGATCCTCGATCCGCTGCTGATCGCCGGCAACGTGGCGATCATCGCCTGGAACGTGCCCCAGGCCCTGCTGATCCTCGTGGTGATGGTGCCGGTGATGACCATCCAGCTCTACCGGCAGGGCAGCAAGGTCAGGAAGCGCAGTTCGAAGACGCTGCAGGCGATGGGGGAGGCGACCGAGTCGCTGAACCAGATCCTGTCGGGCATCCGCACCGTGAAGGCGTTCCAGCTCGAGGCGGTGCGCTACGGTGAGTTCGAGCGCAACACCGTCACCTTCCTCGACCGCACCAAGCGCATGCTGCGCGCCAAGGGCCGATCGCTCGCGCAGACCTTCGTCAGCTACCAGTTCGGGTTCGCCGCGCTGCTGGTGCTGCTCGGCTATGTCGTGCTCGTGAAGGAGAACGGGCCGAACTTCGCCGCCGTCTCGGCGATCCTGGCGCCGCTGACCACGACCTACCAGAACGTCAAGCGTCTGACCCGCTCGTACCACGTGCTGATGGAGTCGGCGAGCGCGCTGGACGGCGTCGAGCAGATCCTGCACGCCGAGATCGACCATTCGCATCGCGGGGGGCGGCCGATGCCGTCGGTTCGCGGCGACGTCGAACTGCGCGACGTCTGGTTCGCCTACGAAGAGGAGCCGGTGCTGCGCGGTCTGAGCCTGAAGGTCCGCGCCGGGCAGACGATCGCGCTGGTCGGCGAATCCGGCGGCGGCAAGTCGACGACGATGGATCTGCTGATGCGCTTTTACGACCCGCAGCGCGGCAGCATCCTGGTCGATGGTCACGATCTGCGCGAGATCGCGCTCGCGGACTTCCGCGCCCACACGGCGGTCGTCAGCCAGCAGGCCTTCCTGTTCAACACGACGATCCGCGAGAACATCGCCTACGGCAAACCCGGCGCGACGCAGGCCGAGATCGAGGCGGCGGCCAAGGCCGCGAACATCCACGACTTCATCGTCTCGCAGCCGCAGGGTTACGACACGCTCGCCGGTGAACGCGGCTGCAACCTGTCCGGCGGGCAGATGCAGCGCATCACGATCGCGCGGGCGATCATCCGCGATCCGGCGATCCTGTTCCTCGACGAGGCGACGTCGGCGCTCGACTCGGCCAGCGAGGAGATCGTGCAGGCCGCGCTCGACAACCTGCGCCGCGGCCGCACGTCGTTCGTCATCGCCCACCGGTTGTCGACGATCGTCGACGCGGACCTGATCGTCGTTCTCGAAGGCGGTCGGATCGTCGAGACCGGCACGCATGCCCAGCTGCTGGCGCGGGGCGGCGTCTACAAGCGCATGCACGAGCTGCAGTCGGCCTGAGTTGCGCCGTGCGCGCTACGACCAGCTGCGTTCCTGCGGCGCGAGCAGCGCGACCACGGTCGCGCGGATCGCTTCGCCGCGGCCGATCGCGTCGACCTTCTCGCCGCTCTTGCCCTTGACGTTGACGCGGTCGTTGGCCGTGCCGAACAGCCCGGCGACCCGATCGCGGATCGCCTTGCGATGCGCCTGCAACCGCGGCGAATTGGTCTCGACGACGATGTCCATCGACCAGACCGTGAACTCCTTCTTGCGCACCTTCTCGAGCGCGATGCGGCAGAAGTCGGCGGAGTTGCGGCCGGCGTTCGCCGGATCGCTGTCTGGAAACAGGGTGCCGAGGTCGTCTTCACCCATGGCGCCGAGCACCGCGTCGCAGGCGGCGTGCAGGACGACGTCACCGTCGCTGTGGGCGACCGGTCCGACCTCGGCGCCGTCGATGCGCACGCCGCCGAGGGTGCACGGTCGGCCGGGCTCGAGGCGATGGACGTCGATGCCGAGGCCGATGCGGAGGTGTTCGTTCATGGGGATCCGGAGTCTGCGGCGAGCAGCGCCGTCGCCAACGGCAGGTCGTCGGGGTGGGTGATCTTCAGGTTGGTCGGCGAACCGGGAACGATGGCGACTTCGGCCCCGAGCCGTTCGACCAGCGACACGTCGTCCGTGCCAGTAAAGCCGTTGGCCCGAGCGTGGGCCAGCGCGCGGACGAGCAAGTCCCGGCGCACGACCTGCGGGGTCTGCGCGAGCCAGAGGTCGGTCCGGTCGACGGTCGCCGCGACCAGGCCGGCATGCGCGCGCTTCAACGTGTCGGGCACCGGCACGGCCAGCAAGGCGGCCCCGACCCGGTCGGCGGCCGCGAGGCAGGCGCGCGTCGCCGCGACCGGCAGCAGGGCTCGCGCGGCGTCGTGCACCAGCACCAGGCTGGTGTCCGCATCCGTCGCGGCGAGGCAGCGTTCCATCGATTCCTGGCGCGAGTCGCCGCCGTCGACGACCGTCAGCCGGCAGGTGCCGCCGCACGCCGCGGCGAGCGCCGGCTGGCAGGTGGCGAGATGCGTCGAACGATCGGCCGGGTGTACGGCGACGACCAGGTGTCGACTCGCGCAGGCATCGGTCGCGGCGAGCAGGCGGCGGGCGCTGTGCACGACCAGTGGGGTGCCGGCGAGCGACAGCCAGGCCTTGGGCACGGGCCCGCCGAAGCGCGTGCCGCGCCCGGCCGCCAGCAGCACGATTGCGACCTTCACGGCGGCTGACGTTAGGAATCGCCGGGCAAAGCTCAAGCTGCGGCTTCGCCGGCGGGGCATGGACCTCTACACTGCGGCCGTGGCGGTGGTGCGGATCCTGGGCATCGATCCGGGCACGCAGGTGGTCGGTTTCGGCTGCCTCGAGGTCAGGATCGACGAACCGCGGCAGGGCCGCGGTGACCTGCCGCTGGCACTCCGTACCGGCAACACCGTGCGCGCGGCGGCCGGCGCGGGCGGCGACGTCCGCCTCGTCGACGTGGGCGTGCTGCGCCTCGGTGGCCGTGCCGCGCCGTTGCCGAGCCGGTTGCTCGAGCTGGCCGACCAGTTCCGGCGGTTGCTCGCGCAGTTGCAGCCGAGCGAGGTCGCGCTCGAAGAGGCCTTCTACGGCAAGAGCGTCCAGGCGGCGTTGCGCATCGGCGAAGCGCGCGGCGTGGTCTTGGCGGAGTCGGCGCGCGCCGAACTGACCGTGCACCAGTTCGCGCCGGCGCGCGTCAAGCGCTGCGTCACCGGGCGCGGCGCGGCCAGCAAGGAGGCCGTGGCCAGCATGGTCGGGCAGCTCGTTCGGGTGCCGCCGGCGGCCGGCCTGCGCGATCTGCCCGCGGACGCCACGGATGCGGTCGCGGTCGCCTTGACGCGCCTCGAGCAGCGGCAGTCGCCGTTGCTGCAGGCCGCGCTGGATCGCCGGGGCTGAGCGGGGACCGCCGGTGGGAGCTGTCGCCTCCGGGAGAACCCCGAGACCGCTAGGCAAGGCGCGCTAGCTCGGACTTCACCGAGTGACGCGCTCGGTCGTGGTGGTGGTGAGAAGTCCGGCCAGCCAGCGAAGAATTGCACGCAAGGTCCGATGGCAAGGGGCTCAGGCCATTGCATTCCCACTCGCGCAAACTTCTAATGCCACTTCCGGTCAGAGAGGTTCCAACCTGTTGTACCGACCTAGGCGGTGGTGGCGCGCGGTAACGAACCGCGGCCTCAGGGAGTCGCGGCGGCTTGCTTCGCAATGTCGAGGCGGGGCGCCGTGCGGCCCGCGCATCGGCAGGCCAGAAGGAGCCGCGAGCGGGGGCTCGAACCGGGGAGGTGAAGGATGATCCGCGGCCCGATTCTGCCGCACCTGCGCGAGAGCCTCTGGGCGATCGTCGCGGCGCGCCTCGACGCGATCGAGCGCGGGCTCGAGCTGGTGTTCGAGGGTTTCGATTGCAGCAACGGCCAGATCGGCCTGGTCGATGGCCTCGCCCGCGATGCGATGGGCGCACCGGTACTGGTCGTGCTCGCGCTCGACGGCGATGCACTGCTCGCGGCGCGCGTGCTCGCCGCACGCGAGTTCCTGCTGCGCGTCGGCGATGCGCTGGCGACCGCGCTGCCCGAAGCGAACTTCTGTTTCGGCACCCTCGGTCGCATCCTGGTCGTCGGCACCGAACACTCGGCCGCGAGCCTCGACCTGCTGCAGCGCTTCGGTCTGCCCGGCGTGCAGATCTGCCGCCTCGAGCCGTTCCGCATCGCCGGCCAGGAGCGCTTCGCGGCGCGCTGGCTGCGCGGCGCGGTGGCCGCGGTCGGTGCACCTGCGGACGCCGCGGCCGAAGCCGGTTCGACCCATGGCGAGCACGCGCCGTTCTGCGTCGATGCCCTCGGCCAGCCGCACTGGGACGCCATCCGCCAGATCTGCGAACGGATCGATCCGGCGGTGCGCGTCGGTGGCGATCGATTCTCCCGCCGCATCACCTGGCAGGGTCGGGTGCTCGGCGAGGTCGTGTCGGTCGGCGGGCAGTTGCGAGCGTCCTGTCCGGGCGGCAGCGCGATCGACGTCCAGGACAGCCGCGACGTGCGTGCCTTCGCCGACCAGCTGCTCCGCCGCTACGCCACCTACGCCGGGCTCGCCCGAACGGCCGCGCCGGACGCGAGGCCGGCGGCCGCCGCCGTCGCCCGCAATGGCCGGCTCGACGCCGGCAGCCTGCGCGCGTCCTTGGCCGCCGCCAGGTTGTCCGCCGAGGAATACTCGGCGCTCGACGGCGCCGGGCGCAACGGCGCGGAGGTGCCGGGTCGCGGCGCGGTCGGCGACCTGCACGCCCCGAATTCGTCTTCGTCTGCGGATTGAGGTCCCACGGTGCCCCCAGGAGCCAGGCCTCGAACATGATGTCCGCGACGACCTGAACGTCCGTCTGCGCGAGGGCGCAGGAGGTTTCCGAGGTGAGAGCTTGGAACCAGACCTGAACGCCGATCAGCCGACCCGCAGCTTGCTGCGGCGGTGGTTTCGTCGCCCCACGCTGCCCTTCGCGCGCGGTCGCGAGGCGCTCGTGCTGGCGATGGCCAGCGGCAAGGGGGGCACCGGCAAGTCGTTCCTGACGACCAACCTCGCGGTCGCGATCCATCGCGCCGGCCGGCGCGTGGCGGTCGCCGACTGCGACTTCGGGCTCGCCAACGCGCACCTGCTGTTCGGCGTCAATCCGCAGTTCACGATGCAGCACCTGCTCGGCGGCGAACTGCCGGCCCAGCAGGTCCTGGCCGCGACGCCGTACGGCCCGGGTTTGCTGGCCGGTGGCTCGGGGATCGCCAGTCTCGCCGAACTCGATGTGCGCCACATGCAGGCCCTGGCGAAAGCGCTGCACTGGCTCGCCGCCGCACACGACGTGGTGCTGCTCGACTGCGCGGCGGGGCTGGCA
>CAYMRG010000039.1:0-16219 GCA_964392555.1 uncultured candidatus Brocadiaceae bacterium | reverse complement strand
ATCGCGGCCGACTGCATCCGCAAGCTGCTTGCGAGCGGGCCGCCGCCCGCCGTTCTGCTCGTCGGCCCGACGCGCTTCTACCAGACCATCGACGCCGCGCTCGTCGCCGCACCTGCCGGTGCGCAGCTGCTGGTCGATCCGGGCACCTATGCGCGGTTCACGATCACCAACCCGGTGAGCATCGCCGGCAACGGTGGCACCTTCACCGTGCAGTTGAACTCGGGGTTCGACGGCATCACCGTCGCCGGCACGACCGGCACGGTGGCCATCGAGGACGCGCGCATCACGATGGACCAGACGAACAGCACGCCGATCGTGCTCGTCGGTTGCAGTGGCGACGTACGCCTGCGCAACGTCGTCGTCGACACCAACACCGACCTCGGTGGCACCTGGGCGCGGGCGGCGATCACGGTCTACGCCTGCGCCGACGTGATCTTCGAACGGGTGACGGTGAACAGCGCGCAGGCGCACCGTGGCTCGACGGCCGTGCCCGACGGCCTAAACAACGGCCTGTCGGCGCTGCGCGTCGAGGACGCCAACCTCTACCTGCGCGAATGCGTACTGCGCGGCTTCGACGCGCCGCTCGGCAACCGCTACGGCGGCGATGCGCTGCGCGCGATCACGACCACGGCCACCGCGAAGGTGGATGCGACGCTGTGGGGCGGCGCCGCCGCGCAGGTGCTGATCGGCGGCAACGGTGGCGCCGGCAACGGCGGCAACTGCGTGCACCACATCGGCACGGGCTCGTGCCTGGTCGAAGGGTGCTTCCTGCATCTGCTGTCGCCCGGTGCCGGCACCACGCTGGCGGGGGGTGTCTACGCGACCAACAACAACGGCGGCGGCGGCGGCCAGCAGATCCCGTTCTGCATCGATCTCGTCGCGTTCACGACCACGGCGCCGAGCACGATCGCGCCGGGCACCAGCGTCGGGATCACGGTCAGCGATCCCTACCCGGGTGGACCGTGCCTGCTGCTTGCCAGCATCGGCAGCACCTTCACCCCGCCGGTCCCCGGTGTGCACGGGCGGTCTCTGCTGGGTGCCAACAGCTTCTCGCTCGGCTTCGGCACGACCCCGGCCACGTTCGCGCTGACCTTGCCCGCGGACCCCAACCTGATCGGTCTGCAGCTCACGGCGCAGGCACTGGTGACCTCGGGCAGCGGCACGGTCGTCTCGGGCCTGTCGCGGCCGTCGTTCCTCGGCGTGCGTTGAGCGAGACCGATCGCGATCGAGTCGCTCGGGTGAACCCGCGGCGTGCGCTTGGCCGATGACAGCGGCGGTGGCGCCGCGGCGGATGCGGCGGCCTACGGAAAAGCCGCATGAAGGTCGTTCGTCGCGCGCGATGGTCGTTGCCCGGGTTCTTGCTGGCCGCCTGTTCGGGCGGCGGCGGAGCGAGCGCCCCGGCTCCGCTGCAGCTCGCGCTCGAGTTCACACGACTCGACCAGGCCGGTCTCGATCCGTTCGCGGTCACCGTGACGGCGACGCGCGGCGGTGCGCCGCAGACCGGGCTCGCGCTCGCGGTGACGACGTCGCGCGGCGCGCTCGGCGCGGTCGGCGAACTGGGCGACGGTCGCTACTCGTTCGTCGTCACGCCGGTCGCGACCGGCGAACACGAGGTGCGCGTCACCGCCGACGGCGCCGAGGTCACGCGCACCGCGCTGGTGCTCGCCGACGTCGCGTCGGGGTGGGACCAGCCGATGGCCGTGCCGGGGCTCGTCAACACCGCGGGCTACGAGGACGGCTGCGCGGTCTCGCCGGACGGCGAGTACGTGTTCGTGCACACGGGGCCGGTCTACTGGACGGGGTTCCAGGTGTTCCGCACACCGCGCGCACAGGGCGGCGCGGGCGGCAATCGGCTCGTGCCGACCGAGTTCCACCACCCGTACATGGACGACCTGATCGGGCCGATGACCGCGCCCGAGCGGCCGGGGTTCTTCACGGCGCGCTTCGCGAACGGCCACCAGCTGCACAATGCGGTCGCGTGGGGCGTCGGGCCGAACGAATCGCCGGTGTTCGCGTTGAGCACGATGCGCTACAGCTTCCGCCGCCAGCCCGACGGCAGCTATGGCGAGCCGTTCTGGCTCGCGTTCGACGACCAGGGCGATGCGCTGGTCACGCCGTACGGCCTGACGATGCGCGACCTCGGCAACGGCCAGACGCGGCTGGTGTTCAGCCTCGGCGTGCCGGCGGCGGAAGACCAGCAGCTGGTCGACGTCCAGGGCGACGGCTTCGGCGGCGCCGACGACGTCCGCAGCGGCATCGACCTGTGGACCTGCGACGTCGCGCTCGGCCAGGACACCGTCCTCGGCACGTTCGCGCCGACCGGCACGCCGGCCACGCCACCGCGCATGCAGGGCGCGTTCCTCGCGCAACCGGTCGGCCTCGGCGACGTCGGCACCGCGGGCGTCTTCGGCACGCAGGGCAATCCCTGCCTCTACGAGGCGAACGGCCACACGCTGCTGTTCATCGACGACGAGTACGACCAGGACGCGGACTCCGGCGAGTTGGTGGTCTACGAGCAGCAGTCCGGCACGTGGCCGGGCGGGACGTGGACCAAGACGCTGTTGCCGTTGCCGGTCAACACGTCGGGCGAAGGCGAGATCCAGCCGTGGTTCACCGGCGACGGTCTCTACTGGAGCCGGACGTCGGGTCCCGACCTGTGGCACGCGACCTACAGCGGCGCCGCGACGGCCGCGGACCTCGCGAGCCCGACGAACTGGGGCACCCCGCAGCGCGTGCTCGCCAACGACACCGTGCCGCAGATCGGTGCGTGCCTCGGCATCGGCCAGCCGACGATCTGCACGCGCGACGGCGCGCGCTGGCTCTACTTCACCTATGCCGTGGTGCGCGGCTACGACGACAGCGGGCCGACGACGTTCTACGACCTCGACTTCCAGGCCGGGTTCGTGCGGGTGCGGTGAGGTGGCGGGCTGACCCCGTCGCGCAGGTCCGTACATGCAACCGCCCGCAACCCGAAGGCTGCGGGCGGTGCGGTCCGTTCGCGCGAGGCGAACTACGGACCTGTCGCGATCAGACGTCGCCGATCGTGCCCGCGATGCCGTTGCTGGTGATCGCGCCGAACGCGTTCACACCGGGCGCCAGCGAGGCGCCGTTGGCATAGAAGGTCTGGCCGACGAGGGCCGGGTTCGCCGGGATGGCGATCGACAGCGTCGAGCCGACGTTGATCACGTCCAGCGTCGCGCGCAGACCGCAGCCCGGCATGCCGAGGAAGAACAGGTCCGGGATGTTCGGATCGACGACACCCAGGACGATCAGGTCCAGCAGCGCACTGTTGCCGACCTGCATGTTCCAGCTGGTGCCGGTGACCGGACGGGTCGTGGCCGTCAGCGTGAGCGCGCCGTGCTCGGGCGTCGCCGTGACGAAGCTGCCCGAGGCCAGGGCGACCGAGCCGCCGTCCAGCGAGTTGCCCGGCGCCGTGACGCCGACCAGCATGCCCGAGCCGAAGGTGCTCGTCGCGTTGCCATCGATGCTAAGGAACACGACCTGCACGTCACCGGTCGCCAGGTTGAGCTGGAACTGCAGCGTGCTGGGGTTGAGGACCTCGGGGCTCGCGTAGTTCTCGACACCGTTGTAGGTGATGTAGAGCACGCCGCTGACTTCCTCGGACTGCACGGGGCCGCTGCCGACTTCCGAGGAGTTGTAATCGTGCCAGGCGTAGAAACCGCCCTGGATGCTGTTCAGGAAGCCGTTCGCCGTCGGCGTGTAGGAGTTCGTGCCCGGGAAGTCGATGGCGTTGGCGCCGAAGGCGATGATGCCGTTGCCGCTGACGCGGAGCGAGGCCTGGGCGCCGTAGGGCGTGGCCAGGGCCGTGCTCGGCGTGACGGTGACGTCACCGTCGTCGCCCGTGGCGAGCGTCGTGGCGCCACCGGTCGGCGCGACGTAGAACGCACCCGCGGCTCCCGGCACCCAGGAGCTGAGGTAGCCGTTCGCGGTCGGGGTCAGGAACAGCACGTTGCCGGTCAGCGCGGCCGACGAGGCCGTGGAGTTGGCGAACAGCTCGTAGACCGAGTTGTAGCTGGCGCCGCAGCCCGAGCCGAGGGTGGTGTTCGTCGCCAGCGTGCCGCCGCCGGTGCCCGTGTAGACGACCTCATCGACGCCGATGTAGTCGGAGTTGGCGCCCGCGGGGCCGCCGTTGGTCGGGTTGTAGTGGAACGCGAACCGGCCACCGGTCGGGCCGCTCAGGCCCGAGATGGTGCCCGTGAACTGCGTCCAGCTCGTGGGATAGCCAGCCGTCGTCAGCGTCGGGTTGACCGTCACCAGCACGTTGGTGAAGTCGAGCGGGTTCGTCGAGCCCGTGGTGTTGAACACCAGCTCCAGGCGATCCGGGAAGGCAGGCGCGGGGACGGTGCGCGTATAGAAGCTGATCGTGTCACCATTGTTGAAGGTGACGAGCGGCGAGATCAGGTAGTTGCTGATGTCGTTCGCGCCGACGGTCGAGTTGTAGTTCACCCAGGCATAGGTGGCGCCGGCGAACGCGGGGAACACGGCCGCGTCGTTGCGGACCTGCCAGTCGGGGACGAGGCCAGGGCCGGCGGGGCTGTTGTTTACGCTCGTCCAACCGGCCGGGACCGGGGCGATGCCAGGGGTGGTGGGACCGGGCTCGAAGCCTTCGCTGAAGGACTGAGCCTTGGCCGCGCCGGCGAGCGCGACGGCCGCGGACAGCGCGAGGAGAGTGGAGGTGGAGAAGACGCGAGTGCGCATAGGTTGGATTCTTGAGACGGTGATGTGGGGGGTGCGGAACCATACCCCTTCGCGGTACGCATGGGAGTCCCTGCGCCAACTCTTGTTGCTGCGCCCGAATGGTCTGCCGTCAGCCTCCCCGACGCTCTGCCGTAAGAGCGGTCTCCGATCTGCCACTGCTATTGGCAATACGTGGCGCGGCGGGTCAGTCCGTTTGTCCCAGCTGACGACGCAGCTGGACGTTTTCCTGACGCAGGCGTTCGACCTCGTCGGCCAGGTTCGCACGCGCCCCTTGCTCCTCGGTTCCTGCCTCGGCGGCTGCTGCGTCAGCGCCCGCTTCGGCCGTCGGGCCAGCCGACTGGCCGCTGGCGACGAGGCGGTCGTCGGTCAGATAGACGCCGCTGAACATGCTGGTCTTGACCGTTGCTGCGCGCCGGTCGCCATCGCGGTCCGTGTATTCGATCTCGTAGATGCGCTCGTTGCGCGAGCCGAACCAGCCCTTGCCGTACGGTGTCCAGTTGCGCTGCAGGATCTTGCCACCGCGCTCGGCGATGTAGGCGTCGATGCGCTCGTGATCGAGCGAGCCTGCCATCAGCCGGAACGCGATCGCGATGGCGATCAGGATCACGAACCCGAAGGTGAACATGGCCGGCATGGCGGCATGTTAGCCCGAACTTCTCACCAACCGGCGCGCCCGGTGGTCGGCGAGGAATGCGGGCTGGCCGGCGCAGTGGTCGATCCAGTAGGTTCGTTGCGCGGCAACGACGAATCCGACGATGACCCTCTCGCGCGACGAACTGGCCCGGCTCGAACGCCTGCGCGAGCTGTTCCTCGCCGAGCCGGACGGACGCAGCGCGCTGGCCGACTACTGGCGCGACGAGCGCGACCTCGCTGCCTACGACCGCGTGCTCGGCGCGCGCATCGGCTGGAAGTGGGACGCGGTGCTCCTCGAGTGCCGCGACCGCGGGTTCGGCCGCGCCGATGGCGAGGTGGTGCTCGACTACGGCTGCGGCAGCGGCATCGCGGCGCGGCGGTTCGTCGCCGCGTTCGGCGCGCGCGAGGTGCTGTGCCACGACCGTTCGCCGCGCGCGATGGCGTATGCGAGCGCCAGGCTCGCCGCCGAGCACCGCGGTGTCGCGACCAGATCGCTGGCGGACCTCGGCGACCTGCGCCCCGACGTGCTGCTGGTCAGCCACGTGCTCGGCGAACTCGACGAGGCCGGCGTCGATCGCCTCGCGGCGCTCGTCCGCCGCAGCCGGCGCGCGCTCCTGGTCGAGCCCGGCAACCGCGCGATCTCGCGCCGCCTCGTCGCGTTGCGCGAACGGCTGCGCGGCGACGTGCTAGTCCTCGCGCCGTGCCCGCACCAGGCCGTGTGCCCGGTCGCCGCGCGCCGCGACGACTGGTGCCACTTCTTCGCCCCGCCGCCGCCCGAGGTGTTCACCGACGGCGACTGGGTGCGCGCCGCGCGCGCGGTCGGCATCGACAGCCGCGCGCTGCCCTACGCGTTCCTGGCGGTGCAGGCGGCGGCGGTGGGGGAGGTTCAGGCGTCGCCGCCGGACCGTCTGCTCGGTCGCCCGCAGGTGCTGCCGCACAGCGCGCGCGTGCAGGTCTGTGAGGCGAGCGGGCTGCGCGACGTCGATCTGCCGAAGCGCGCCGACAAGGAGCTGTGGCGTCGGCTCAAGAAGGAGCCGGAGACCGTCCGGCATCTGCCGCCGGCGTGACGCCTGCCGCGCGCTGGCTTCGTCGCCCGATGCTCAGTTCCGCACCAGCTCGCCGCCGAGCCCCGGCAGCCACCACAGGTCCATGCCGAGATCGGCCTCGTCGAGTTCGGCCTGCAGCGCGCGCATCGTCGCCGCGTCGGCGCAGAACACCGCCGGGACGACCAGCGCGCGCGAACGGCCGCGCTGGCGCATGCCGGCGAGCACGTCGTGCAGGCTCGCGACGCCATCGCCGGCGAGCGCGAGGTTGGCGAACATGCTGCGGTGCTTGATCGCGCGCTTCTGCTCGATCTGCTGCCAGGCGGCGCGGTCGGCGTCGCTGGTGCCCTTCGGCAACACGACGATCGTCGTGCCGCCGAACGGGCCGCCGGCGAGCGGCAGGCCGTCGCCGTTGGCAAAGCTCGCGACCGGGAACGCGCCGTCGCCGCCGACGGTCAGGCGGCGCACGCGTTGTGCGTCGATATCGGCCGGCACCTGGTCGGGCGTGACCAGGCGGGTCGCGAAGCCGTCGCGGCCGAGCTGCAGCGCGAACAGGTCGGCCCACTGGCGGGCGCGCGGCAGATCGCGTTCGAGCACGAGCAGCACTTCGTCGCCGGCGGGCTTTTCGGGCGGGGTGTCGAGCAGAGTGGCGGCGGCGAGTTCGACCAGCGCGCGGGCGCTGCCGTCGAACGCGACGACCTCGGCCTTGCCGCCGACCTTGGCGTAGTCCTCGGCGACGTGGTCGAGCCGGTCCTTGGCGACGCGGTGGCCGGCGATGCGCAGGCCGCGCATCGTCGGCGGCAGATCGGGCAGGCCCTCCATGGACAGGCGCGTCAGGTCGTTGGGGTCGACGGCGAGCAGGTCGCAGGTCAGCCATTCGCTGTAGAGCGCGGCCCACAGCGCGACCGAGCCGCCGTCGCCGGCGCCGCCGACCAGCACGCGCGTCGGCGACGTGCCGCAGCGGCGCGACAGGTACTCGACGATGCCGGCGAGCGACTGCACAGCGCGGCCGTAGTCGGCGCGGAAGCCGTCGCCGAAGACGTAGCGGCCGC
Source organism: uncultured candidatus Brocadiaceae bacterium (assembly GCA_964392555.1). Lineage (GTDB taxonomy): Bacteria > Planctomycetota > UBA1135 > UBA1135 > UBA2386 > CAYMRG01. The sequence goes on along the minus strand of CAYMRG010000039.1, from coordinate 8,772 downwards.
CGACCGCGAGGTCGTCCTGCAGCGCCGGGAACGTCGGTTCGACGACCGCGATCGCGCAGCGGTCGCCGAGCGCGAGCCGCCAGAAGGCGAAGGCGTCCTCGACGCGCGTGCCGCGATCGGGCAGCCAGACCAGCAGCGGCGCGTCCGCCGCATGCTGCGGCAGGTGCAGGCGGTAGCGCAGCTCCGCTGGCGCGCTGACCGCGAACGTGTCGTCGACCTCGCTGCGCGCGACCGCGGTCGCCGCGACCAGCCAGTCGGCGCGCTGGCGATCGCGTTCGGGACGCGCGAAGCGCAGCTCGCCGACGGGGTCGAGCTCGACGACCACGGCCTTGGCGTCCGGGCTGCGGCGACGGAACTGCGCGAACGTGCCGTCGTGGTAGGCGACGTGGAAGCCGCCGACGACATGCAGCACGAGGTGGTCGGGGTGTGCGGCGTGCGCCTTCGCGACGCTGTCGCCCATCGCGTTGTCCCAGAGGTTCTGCCCGTCGTAGAGCCGTTCTTCGGGCGTGCCGCCGCCGCCGCCCATGTGGCCGCGCACGGCGCGGTCGACGCGCTGCCAGTAACCCTCGCTGGCCGGGAAGATCTCGGTCGGCAGGAACGCGCGGTCCTCGGGGGACAGCGCGTCGAGCGCCTGCTTGCCGCCCATGCCGAGCTTGCGCCGCACCATCGCCGGGAAGTTCGCGGCGACGACCGGCGCGTGGGCCGCGCGCGCGGCCTCGACCAGCGGGCGGTAGTCCTGCGGGTAGTTGCCCCACGGCCGCGACCGCTGCAGGAACGTCGCCTCGTCGATCTTGCCGGCGAGGTAGTCGTCGAGCACCGGCTGGACGTCGCGCTCGAACATCTCCATCGCCAGCACGACCTTGCCCTGCCGCCGCGCCAGCAGGCCTTCGAGGATCGCCAGCTCGAGCCGGTGCGTGGTGTCGTCGACGTGCGTCTCGCCGACGAACACGACGTCGGCCGCGGCGAGCCGGTCGAGCATCTGCTCGAGCGACGCGCCGGCGCCGGCCTGGCAGTCGTAGGCGGCCGCGGCCTGGGTCAGCGGCGGCAGCGGCCGCGGCTCCTGGGCCGTGACGGACGACAGCAGCGCGGCGAGAACGGACAGCGATCGGATCGATGGCATGGCGGGACCTCGCCGCCATGACACCCGGCCGCGTGCAGTCGCGCAACCGCGCGTTCGCCGACCTGTTCGCTACAGCACGAACCGGTGCGCGTTGGTCGTCTCGTAGATGCCGTTGCGCGCGCCGGCGAACAATGCGCCCGCCTGGATCACGAGCGTTGTGCCCGAGTAGCCGCCGGGCGTCGACATCGACCAGAGGTCGGTCCAGCCGGGGGTATTCGGCACGACGCCGAACTGCAGCACGATCAGGTTCGAGACCCACAGGTCGGGCAGCGCCATCACCGGCGCGGAACTCGTCGGGATCGCCTCGCCGACGAACACGTAGACGCCGCCATCGGCGAAACCGACCGGATGGTAGAGCCACGCCTGCATCGGCGCGCCCGGCGTCGTCGGGTGCACGTCGGGGAAGCTCACCGGCGGCGCGCCGACGTCGCAGCGCAGCTCGAGGTGTTCGCCGGAGCCGGGCAGCGTCGGCGTCGGCGCGACGCTGACGACCGCCGTGTAGTCGCCGTTGGGGTCGTTGTTGTCGTTGTAGAGCGAGTCGTGGACGCCGAGGAACAGGAACGCGGCCCCCGCGGGCACGCGCACCGTGATCGCGTCGTCCCACAGGTTGCGGCTGGCGAAGAAGTCCTCCGGGATGTCCATCGGCAGCGCGCCGTAGTAGGTGCTGCCGCTCGGGAACGACGGGCCCGCGCCGATCGCGCCGGGCACGCGGTTCTGCACGCTCGTCGCGAGCAGCGTGCTGCTGCTGCTGAACACGCCGATCAGGCTGTGGAACCCGTCCGCGCCGCCGCTGATGTAACTGAAACCACCGGTCGTGCCGACGCGCAGCCACGTGCCCGGCGCGACGCCGAGCGCGCCGAGGTCGACGACGAGCGGTGGCTGCGGGCTGTCGTTGTTGGTGCGCAGGAACGTGCTGCGCGGGTTCAGCGGATAGGTCCAGGTCTGCGCCGCGAGCGGGGCCGCGGCGAGCAACAGCAGGGCGAGGCGCATCATGCGCCCAGGAATACTACGCCGGCGCAGCGGGGGAAGGCCCGGTCGGCGGATCGTCGCCGTGGACCTCGAGCGGCCCGGTCTCGGGCCGTTCCCAGGGTTCTGCGGTGTCGGGGGAGTCCTTCTCCCACGCCGTGAACATGCGGTAGAGCGCGGGCAGCACGACGACGGTCAGCATCGTGCTGGTGACCAGGCCGAAGATCACGACGGTCGCGAGCGGGCGCTGCACCTCGGCGCCCTGGCCCTGCGCCAGCGCCATCGGCACGAAGCCGAGCGACGCGACCAGCGCGGTGATCAGGACCGGGCGCAGGCGCGTCAGGCTGCCGCGTTCGATCGCCGCGTCGCGCGACAGACCTTCGCGGCGGAGCTGGTTGATGAACGACACCATCACGACGCCGTTCAGCACCGCGACGCCCGACAGCGCGATGAAGCCGACGGCGGCCGAGATCGAGAACGGCATGCCGCGCAACCACAGGCCGACGATTCCGCCCGACAGGCCGAGCGGCACGCCGCTGAACACCAGCAGCGAGTACTTGACGCTGCGGAACATCGAGAACAGCAGCGCGAAGATCAGCACGAAGCACAGCGGCACGACGATCATCAGCCGCGTGCGCGCCGCGGCGAGGTTCTGGTAGGTGCCGCCCCATTCGATCCAGCCGCCCGGCGGCAGCGGGATGTCGGCGATCGCTGCCTGCGCCTCTTCGACGAACGTGCCGAGATCGCGGCCGCGGACGTTGGCCTGCACCGTGATCAGGCGCTTGCCGTTGCGGCGGCTGAACTGGTAGGGGCTGTCGGTCGTCGCGATCTCGGCGACGGTGCCGAGCGGCACGTAGCCGACCTGCCCGTCGTCGTGCGCGCCATCGCCGGGCGGTGGGCCCGGCGGTGGGGCCGGCAGCGGGATCGGCAGGTCGGCGAGGCCGTTCTCCGCGGTGCGCAGGTCCTCGGCGAGGCGGACGACGATCTCGACGCGGCGGTCGCCTTCGAACACGACGCCGGCCTCGCGGCCGCCGATCGCCGCCCCGACCGTGTCCTGCACGGTCGACATGTCGATGCCGAGCCGCGCGGCGCGCGCGCGGTCGACGCGGACGTCGGTGATCGGGATGCCGTCGGTCTGCTCGACCTTGATGTCCGCGGCGCCGGGCACCTCGGCGATCCGCCGCGCGATCCGCCGCGTCGTCGCCTGCATGCTGGCGAAGTCGTCGCCGTAGACGTTGATCGCGACGTCGGCGCGCACGCCGGCGATCAGCTCGTTGAAGCGCATCTGGATCGGCTGCGTGAACTCGTAGGCCGCGCCGGGCACGTCGGCGATCGCGCGTTCGATGCGCGCGACGAGCTGCTCCTTCGGCAGGTGCGGGTCCGGCCAGTCGACGCGGTCCTTCAGCATGATGAAGGTGTCGGTCAGATTCGGCGTCATCGGGTCGGTCGCCATCTCGGCGGTCCCCGTGCGCGAGACCACGAACGCGACCTCCGGCACCGCCTCCTCGACCGAGGTCGACGGCGGGCGCGTCGCCATCACGACGACGTCGCCTTCGTCGAGGTTCGGCGCGAACTCCGAGCCGAGCTGGCCGAACAGCCAGACGCTGCCGACGAACGCCGCGAGCGACGCGCCGACGACCAGCACGCGCAGCCGCAGCGCGACCCGCAGCGACGGCGCGTAGGCGCGCTTCGCCAGCGCGACCAGGAAGTTGTCGCCCTCGTGCACGCGCCCGCGCACGACGATCGCGACCAGCGCCGGCACCAGCGTCAGCGACAGCACGAACGCCGCGACCAGCGCCATGATGACGGTCGTCGCCATCGGCCGGAACATCTTCCCCTCGACGCCGGTCAGCGCGAGTATCGGCAGGTAGACGGTGACGATGATCGCCTGGCCGTAGACCGACGGCTGGATCATCTCGCGCGACGCGACCATGACCTCGTGCAGGCGTTCCTGCAGCGTCAGCAGGCGGCCTTCGCGGTGCTGCTTCTCGGCGAGTCGGCGCAGGCAGTTCTCGACGATGATGACCGCGCCGTCGACGATCAGGCCGAAGTCGATCGCGCCGAGCGACATCAGGTTGCCGCTGAAGTGCATCTGCACCATGCCGGTCGCGGTGATCAGCATCGACATCGGGATCGCCAGCGCCGTGATCAGCGCCGCGCGGATGTTGCCGAGCATCAGGAACAGCACGACGATGACCAGCGCGGCGCCTTCGACGAGGTTCTTCGTCACGGTCGCGATCGTCGCGTCGACCAGGCCCTTCCTGTTCAGCACGGTGCGCACGCGCACGTCGTTCGGCAGCGTGCGGCGGATCTGCTGCACGCGCTCGTCGACGTCGCGCGCGACCTGGCGGCTGTTCGCGTGGACCAGCATCAACGCGGTGCCGAGCACGACCTCACGGCCGCTGAGGCTCGCGCTGCCGGTGCGCAGTTGCCGGCCGAGGACGACCTCGGCGAGGTCGCGGATGCGGATCGGCACGCCGTCGCGCGTCGCGACCGGCACGTCGCGGATCTGCTCGAGGTCGGCGAAGCGCGCCGCGGCGCGGATCGTGAACGCCTCGCCGCGATGCTCGACGTAGCCGGCGCCGGTCGCGACGTTGTTGCGTTCGAGCGCCGCGATGACGTCGGTGAACGTCAGCCCGTAGGCGACCAGGCGCAGCGGGTCCGGCTGGACCTCGTACTGCTTCGCGTAGCCGCCGTTGGAGTCGATCGCCGCGACGCCCTCGATGTTGCGCAGCTGCGGCCGGATGAACCAGTCCTGCAGCGTGCGCAGCCAGGTGTCGAGCTCGAGGTCGCTGGCGAGCCGTTCGCCCTCGGGCGTCAGGTAGGTGCCATCGCTCTGCCAGCCCGGGCGACCGTCGGCGACCGGCGCGCCCTTGCCGCTCGGGTGGGTGAACTCGACGACGTACATGTAGACCTCGCCGAGGCCGGTCGAGATCGGGCCCATCGCCGGCAGCGCGCCGGCCGGCAGCGTGGCCGCGGCGCCGCCGAGCCGTTCGGCGATCTGGTTGCGCGCGAACCAGACGTCGACGTCGTCGCCGAACACCGCGGTGACCTGCGAGAAGCCGTTGCGCGAGAACGAGCGCGTCGATTCGAGGCCGGGGATGCCGGCGAGCGCGATCTCGACTGGCAGCGTGACCTGCTTCTCGATCTCGGCCGCGGTCAGCGCGGCGAACATCGTGTTGATCTGGACCTGGTTGGTCGTGACGTCGGGAACGGCGTCGATCGGCAGGCGGCGCACGGCGAACGCGCCGACGCCCGCGACCAGCGCCGCGACGAGCACCACCAGCCAGCGGCTGCGGATCGACAGGTGGAGGAGGGCGCCGAGCATCACTTGTCCTCGCCTTCGTCGCCGCCCGCCTGCGTCGCCTGCGCCTTCAGCACGAAGCTGCCGGTCGTGACGACGCGCTCGCCCGCCGCCAGACCGGCGCGGATCGGCACGTAACCTTCGCTCGGCGGGCCGACCTCGACCGGTCGCATCGCGAAGGCGTTGGCCTCGCCGGCGACCGGCACGAACACGACCGTTCGCCGGTCGATCGTCTGCACGGCCGCTTCGGCGATCGCGAGCGTCGGCGTGGCCTGCGGTCCGTCGGCGAGTTCGATCCTGGCCTCGGCGAACATGCCCGCGCGCAGCCGCGCATCGCCTGGCAGCTCGATGCGGACCGTGGCCGTGCGCGTCGCTTCGTCGACGGTCGGCGCGATCAGCGCGACCTGTCCCGTGAACTCGGCGCCCGCGGCGCGGACGACCGTCACCGCGCCGACGCGCACGTCGGCGAGGCGCGTCTCGGGCACCTGCGCCAGCACCCAGAGCGCGCCGGTGTCGACGATCGTCATCAGCGTGTCCTCGGGCGCGATCAGCTCGCCGCGCGTGCAGTGGCGCATCGTCACCAGGCCGGCCTGCGGCGCGGTGACGACCAGCCGCGGCTGGATCTCGCCGCGGCGGGCGAGTTCCTGCACCTGGTCGGGCCGCATGCCGAGCAGCAACAGGCGGTTGGCGGCCGCGTCGGCGGCCAGTTCGGCGGCGCGCACCTCGGCGCGCGCGAGCGCCAGCTCGGCCTCGCGGCGGCGCACCTCGCCCTGCGCGATGCCGTGCGAGTCCTCGAGCAGCGAACGGCCGCGCTGCCACGCCTCGTCGGCGAGCGCGACCTTCGGTTGCAGCAGCTCGATCCGGCTGCGCGCCTGCAGGAACGCGATCTGCGCCTCGCCGAGCTCCGGGCTGTCGACGGCCAGCAGCACGTCGCCGCGCGCGACGGTGGCGCCGAGCGCGGCGGGCGCGTCGGCGATGCGGCCGCGCAGCGCCGCGCCGATGTGCACGATGCGGTCCTCGGCGAATGCGAGTCGCGCGGGCACGGTCAGGTGGCGACGCAGCGTCCGCGGCGCGACGGCTTCGGTGGCGATGCCGTGGCGCGCGGCGCTCGCCGCGGTCAGGTGCACGACGCCGGGATCGTCGGCCGCGGTCGGCGCCTGTCCGTGGGGAGTGGGTTCACCGGCGGTCTCGTTCGCGACCGGGCCGCGCTGGCAGCCGCCGGCGAAGGCGGCGAGCAGCGTCGTCAGGAGGATCGGGGTGCGGAGGATGGTCATGGCTCAGCGTTCGGTCGCGGTCGGCAGGTCGGGAGCGGCGCGCTCGGCCTCGGTGCTGGCGGCGATGCCGCCGGCGGCGCGTTCGAGCTGGATGCGGGCGAACGCGAGGTCGCGTTCGAGGTCGGTGACGTCGGCGCGGGTCTGCAACAGGTCGTGGTCGGCGAGCAGCACCGCGGTCAGGTCGAGCTCGCCGAGCTCGAACGCGCGCTGCGCCTGAGCGCGGCGCTGCTCCTGCAGCGGCAGCAGGCGATCGCGGACGCGCGCGAGGTTGTCGGCCAGCCCGCGCGCGGCGGCGAGCGCGCGCCGCACGTCCTCGCAGACGCCGCGGACCGCGTCGACCAGCTCGTGTTCGACCGCGGCGCGTTCGGCGGCGGCGCGGTCGCCGGCGGCGCCGCCGCCGTCGAACAGCGGCAGCGGCAGGCTGACGCTCGGGCCCACGGCCCAATCCGGCGTGCGCTGGGCGTCGACGCCGAGTTCGCCGTCGAGCCAGCGCGACCAGCGGGCGAGCGCGCGTTCGTCGTCGAGCGCGGCGAGGCGCCAGCCGATCGCCTGCAGTTCGGGGCGGTGTGCCAGCGCGGACCGCAACCAGGCGGCCTCGTCGCCGAGCGCGGTCGGCGGCGCGCGCCAGTCGTCGAGCGTCCAGTCGGCGGCTGCCAGCGGCTCGCCGATCCGCCGCGCGAGCTGCAGGCGCAGGTCGCGCTGCCGCAGCCGCGCCGTCGCCAGTTCGGCCTCGAGGCCGAGCTTCTGCGCGGCGATCGCCGTCACCTCGCTGGCCGCGGCTTCGCCGAGCCGCTGCCGACTTTCGGCGATCGCGACCAGCCGATCGGTCAGGGCGACGCGCTGCTCGAGCCACGGCACCAGCCGGTCGGTCGCCTGCGCCTCGGTGTAGCGGCGTTGCAGCTCGGCGCTGACGTCGAGCGCCGTCGTCAGCGCCTCGGCCGCCGCGCGCCGCAGGTCGGCGTCGGCGATCCGCGCGCGCCGCGGCGCCTGCAGGATGCCGAGCACCGCCTCGGTCAACGTCGCCTCGATCTCCGGTCGGCCGTGGCCCCAGCGCACGACGAAGCCGAGCAGCGGGTTCGGCAGCGTGCGCGCCTGCCGCGCATCGGCGAGCGCGACGCGGATGCGTGCCAGCGACGCCTGCAGCGTCGGCGCGCCGCGAACGGCGCGCCGCAGCGCGTCGGCGAGTTCGAGCCGCACACCCGGAACGGTGGCGATCGGTGCGTTCGGCGCCGCATCCGGCGCAGGCGCCAACGAGAACTCGACGTCTTCGACCCCGGTGGCCGCGGCGATGTCCGCCGCTGGCGCGATCTCGGGAATTGGGCCCCAGCAGCTCGCCAGCGCGAGCGGCCAGACGGTGGTGATCCACCTCATGTCACGACCTCACAGCCGCCTCACGAGGACGGCGAATCCGCTGCCAACGCGCCCGATGCTCGCCATCGGCGAGCGGTGCGGGCGTGCCACGTCACGTGGCGCCTACGACGCGAGGGCGGCGGCGCGCGGTGGCGCGCGCGGGCGGGCGGCGGTCGATCCCGGGTCGTCCGGGAGGCTGCGGACGGCGAACGCGGGCGCGCTCCCCTGCGGTCCGGCGCGCGGCGGCGCCCAGACAGACCGCATCGGTTGCGCCAGTGGCGTCTGCGGCAGCGGCGCGACGTCGGCGCGCGCCTCCTGGACCACCTTGTGGTCCAGGATCGAGTGCGGATGCTGCGGATGGGCCGGGCAGGCCGGGCTGTTGGCGACGCCGAACACCGGCGAAACGAACGGTGCGGCCAGGCATTCCACGTCCGGCACACCGCGGACCTGACCCGGCATGACGTGGTGCTCCGTGGCGAGGTGCCACGGCACCCACAGCGCCTGGAGCAGGATCGCGCACACCGCGAACCAGGCGATGGCGCGGTTCACCGCGTTCCGCCGGAGCTGGTTGTCGAGATCCAATCTCATCGGCCTGGGTGGCCAGACGCTAGCGAGCAGCCAGGCCACCGTCCAGGGGGTGTTCCAGGGTCCCTTTCAGAACGCGCCGCCGCGGGGCCGGAGGCGTTGCTCGCGCGGTGGAAGGACCCGGCTCAGAACCGCAGCGGCGCGCCGAAGGCGCGCGGCAAGGTCCTGAGCTG
>CAYMRG010000038.1:0-16383 GCA_964392555.1 uncultured candidatus Brocadiaceae bacterium | reverse complement strand
GTTCGTCGTCACGCGACGCCTGTAACGAGGTGGCGTTGGCCGCAGCGGCCACCGTCGCCGGTGTGGCGGTCGGGCGGCGAGGCAATTTCCCGTGCCCGCCAGGAGTTTCGATTGCGTAGGTCTGTCCAGCAACCGACAGTCGCAAGCCCCTGGTCTGCTATCCTGTCCGCCACGGTTTCCCTGATGCGCAAACCCCTGTTCGCTTCGTTCCTCCTGCCGTTGGTTGCCTGTGGTGGGCCGACCGCCATCGAGCTGGGGCCGCCGAAGCGCCTCAAGAGCGAGGAACGGCCGACCGTCTGGGGTGCCGGTGCTCGCGACCGCATCGAGCTCGCCAGCGGCATGCCGCGGATGGGCGATGCGGCCGCCGAGCCGCAGCAGGGCGAGGAGCGGCAGTATGTGGGCACGACCCCGGACGGCTGGGAGGTGCTGCCGCCTCAGCCGGCGAAGTTCCGCAACCTGCTGTGGCGGATCCAGGGGCGCGACGACACCGAGTGCTACCTGTCGGCCGGGGTCGGCGGTGGCGTCGCCGGCAACATGGCGCGTTGGTACCGCCAATTCGGCCGTGCCGATGTGCCGGCACTCGAGTCTCTGCCGGTCGTGGAGATGGCGGGGCGCTCCGGACGGTTGGTCGAGCTGCAGGGCCAGTTCGGCGGCAAGGCCGACCAAGGCGTGCTGCTCGCGTTCTTCGCCGAAGGCGAGCGCGTCACGTCGCTGAAGTTCACCGGGCCGAAGGACCTCGTCACGCAGCAGCGTGAGAAGTTCCTCGCCCTGGCGAAGTCGCTGCGGTCGGCGACCGCGAGCCCCAACCCGAATGCGCCGCCGATCGACCCCAACGCGAAGATGCCCGATGGCCATCCGGCGGTCGGTGGCGTCGCGCCGGGCGTCGGCCCGCTGGCGCCGTCGGCGGATGGCGTGAAGTTCGTCGCCGACGTGCCGAGCGGCTGGGAGGCGTTGCCGCCGGAGCCGGATCGCTTCCGCGAGGCGATCTGGCGCGTCACCGGCGACGAGCCCAACGAGTGCTACCTGTCGGCGGGCGTCGGCGGCGGCGTCGCCGGCAACCTGATGCGTTGGTACCGCCAGTTCGGGCGTCTCGAGGCACCGGCCGTCGACTCGCTGCCGAGCGTCGCGCTCGGCGGGCAGGAGGCGCGGCTGGTCGAACTCGAGGGGACGTTCGGCGGCAAGCCCGACCAGGCGATGCTGCTCGCGTTCTTCGCCAACGGCGAGTCGGTCACCTCGCTGAAGTTCACGGGCGCGAAGGCGCTGGTCGCCAAGCATCGCGAAGAGTTCCTGCAGATCGCGCGGACGCTGCGCGCGGCCGCGCCCGGTGCCGGCCCAGCAGCGTCAGGGCAGCAGCCGGCGCCGCACCAGCCGCCGAAGGCCACTGCGCCCGGCGGCATGCCGGGCATGACGGCAGGCTCGCCGTTCACCGCCGACATCCCGGCGGGCTGGACGGCGAAGACCGGCAGCACCAAGCCGCTGCACCACACCTTCGGCAGCGACGGCGAGGTCTACGTCAGCGAGCTTGGCGGCACCGCGAAGCAGATGTTCGACGTGTGGCGCAGTGAGCTGGGCCAGCAGCCGCTGTCCGATGCCGAGTTCGAGGCGCTGCCGAAGGTGCCGATGCTCGGCGGCCAGGCGCACCTGCTCGACCAGAAGGGCCACTACCGCGGCATGACCGGCAAGGAGATCGCCGACGCCGGCATGTTGATCGCCGTCGTCCAGGACGGCGGCAGCACGGTGTTCTGCAAGTTGCTGGGGCAGGCCGCGGACGTCCAGGCGCAGCGCGCCGCGTTCGAGGCCTTCTGCAAGTCGCTGAAGAGGAAGCCATGACCACGACCGCTGCCGAGGCGAAGTCGAATGCGGCGCCGACGCCGCCCGCTGATCCGCGCGGGGCACCCAGACCGCGCCGTCCGTTCCATCAGGCCGTGTTCCGGCTGCTCGGTTCGCTGCGGCTCGCGGTGTGGCTCCTGATCCTGCTGGCGCTGCTCACCTGGCTCGGCACGCTGGCGCAAGTCGACCGCAGCACGTTCGACGTGCAGCGCGAGTACTTCGAGTCGTGGTTCGTGATCGCCAAGCTGCCACTGTCGGTCTGGGGCCGCGAGTTGTTCGGCGGATGGCAGCCGAGCATCCCGCTGCCCGGGGCGGTGCCGGTGCTCGCCCTGCTGTTCGTCAACATCCTCGTCGGCGGCCTCCTGCGCCTGAAGTGGAACTGGCGCAACGCCGGCGTGCTGACGATCCACATCGGCATGCTGCTGCTGCTGGTCGCAGGCTTCATCAAGCTGCATTACTCGTACTCGGGCCGGATGCCGCTCTACGAGGCGCCCGCCGAAGCCAGCCAGCGGCTGCCGCATCGCGCCTACGAGTCGCGGCAGTTCGTCAGCTTCTTCGACTACGAGCTGGCGATCACGAAGGACCTCGGCGAGCAGGTCGAGGAGTGGACCGTGCCGGCGTCGGAGCTGCGCGCCGCGGCCGCCGGGCAGTCGGTGCAGGTGCAGGGCGCCGGGTTGCCGTTCCGCGTCCAGGTCCACGACTACCAGCCGTTCGCGAAGGTCCTGCCGAAGGGACCGATGTTCCAGGCGATGACGCCGGTGGTGGACGGCATGTTCGTCGTCCGCGACGAACACCCGCCGGGAGCGCAGCCGCGCAAGGAAGCGGAGATCGCGGCCTGCTACGTGACGGTCGAGACCGACGACGGCCAGCGCCTCGAGGCGATCCTGCAGGGCCTCGACTACCTGCCGATGGACCGCTTCCGCTACCCGTTCACGTTCTCGGTCAAGGACGCGTCGGGCAAGGCCCAGCGCTACGGCGTCGACCTGCGCCACGTCGTCGCGGACCTGCCGTTCGCGCTGCGGCTCGACAAGTTCAACAAGTCGGACCACCCCGGCACCGAGATGGCGCGCGACTTCCGCAGCTTCGTCAAGGTGGTCGGCGACGGCGAATCGCGCGACGTGCAGATCTTCATGAACAACCCGATGCGCGAAGCGGGCTACGTCGTCTACCAGGCGAGCTGGGGCCCGTCGGTCGGCGGGCCGCCGTTCTTCTCGTCGTTCGAGGTGTCGCACAACCCGTCGGACCAGTGGCCGAAGTACGCCTGCTTCGTGATCGCCGCGGGACTTCTCGTCCACTTCGTCATGAAGCTCGTCCGATTCCTGGAGTCCTCGACCCGCCGCTCCCTGTTGGCCTGAACGTGAGGCAGCCATGATCCACAAGCACCTTCGCCTCCTGATCGTCGCCGTGTTCGCGCTGCTCGCCGCCGGCTGCAGCCGGCCGGCCCCGCGCCTGCCACAGCCGCCGGTCCGCACCGAACCGTGGGATCCTGCCGTCGTCGAGGCGATCGCGTCGCTGCCGGTGCAGAACGGTGGGCGGGTCATGCCGCTCGGCACGTTCGCGGCGTTCACGCTCTACTTCGTCCACGGCCGCCGCGACGTGCAGTACATGGTGGGCTCCGGCACGGACACCAAGAAGGTCACCCTCGAGCCGACCGAATGGCTGCTCGACACGTGGTGCTTCCCCGAGCAGGCCGCCAACTACCCGCTGTTCCGGATCGAGAACGTCGGCGTGTTCGACGCGCTCGGCTTCGCCAACCAGGGCCAGTCGCAGCAGTTCGAGTTCCTGAGCTACGAACAGATCATGCAGGCGGCCGACAAGCTGCAGGGGCTGGCCGCGCAGTACGGCAAGAAGCCGGCCAACACCCGCAACCCGGTCGAGGCGCACCTCGTCCAGACGTTCCAGCAGCTCGTCGCGTACCACAACCTGTTCAACCAGTTCAAGGCGCTGCAGGGACGCGTCGCCGTGAAGGGGGAGGCGCTGCAGGCCGCGCTCGGCGGCAGCGAGGCCGGCATCGGCGACGTGCTGCGGCACGCCGAGGCCTTCCGCAGCCTCGTCAAGGCGGCCGGCAACGACCTCGAGAGCGAGGCCAACGGCAACCTCGCCGAGGTGCTGGCGTTCGTCAACGACGCGATGCGGTTCGATCGCGGGCCGGCGGTCCTGCCGCCGCTCGAGGCCGACGCCGAGGCCTGGCTGGCGATTCCCGAAGCCGTCGACCACGTCATGCGCGGCGGTGCCGCGCCCGAGCACGTCGCGATGGTCGCGTCGCTGCAGGACGCGTTGCAGGCGCCGTCGTTCGCCGAGATGGGCACGCGGTTGCGCGCGTTCGGCGACGCGGTCTGGAAGGTCGCCAGGCCGCGCGCCGACGCCGCCAAGGTCGACCTCGAGGCCTACTACTACCGCGCGAGCTGGCACTACCAGGCGCTGCACTACTTCCTGTTCGCCTTCCTGCTCGCGGTGATCTCCTGGCTGGTGCCGCGCAACCGGTGGATCTGGTGGGGCACGCTCGGCGTCACGGCCGTGGCGTTCGGCTTCCTCGTCACCGATGTCTGGCTGCGCTGCGTCATCAGTGAGCGCCCGCCGATCAAGAACCTTTACGACACGTTCTTGTTCATCGGCGGTGTCGCGGTGTTCATCGCCATGATCACCGAGCTGGTGCTGCCCAAGCGCATCGCGCTGGCCGGCGGCCCGCTGCTCGGCGCGCTGCTGATCATGTTCGGCCGCATGTTCGAGGTCGCCGACGGCCAGGACACCCTGAAGCCACTGGTCGCGGTGCTCGACAGCAACTTCTGGCTCGCCACGCACGTCACGACGATCAACATCGGCTACGGCGCCGGGTTCGTCGGCGCTTTGTTCGGCAGCATCTGGCTGCTGTTGCGTGCGCTCCGCATCGCCCACCCGGCCTCGGCGCTGGCGAAGGCCGTGATCCGCATGACCTACGGCACGGTCTGTTTCGCCCTGGCCCTCGCCGTCGTCGGCACGATCCTCGGCGGTGTCTGGGCCAACGATTCGTGGGGGCGCTTCTGGGGCTGGGATCCGAAGGAGAACGGCGCACTGCTGATCTGCCTCGCGCAGGTCGCGCTGCTGCACGCGCGCTTCTCCGGCATGGTCCGCGACTTCGGTTTCGCCGTGTGGTCGACGCTGTCGGGCATGGTCGTGCTGTTCTCGTGGTTCCACACCAACCTGCTCGGCGTCGGCCTGCACAACTACGGCTTCTCATCGGGCCTGCACAACGCGGTGTGGAGCGGCTACGCGTTCCTGCTCGGCGTGGTGCTGCTCGGCACCGTCGATCGCCTGCTGCGGCCGGATGCGTCGCTCGGAATCGCCCCGCCGATGCCCGAGCGGGCGGCCAAGGGCACGGCGCTGTGGCCCGCGACGGAGTGAGCTGCGGCCGGCGGGTCAGACCTGCGCGCCGGCGGCGCGCAGCGTGTTGCGCAGCAGCATCGCGACGGTGACCGGGCCGACGCCGCCCGGCACCGGCGTCAGGTGGCTCGCGACCTCCTTCGCCGCGGCGAAGTCGACGTCGCCGACGATCTTGCCGTCGGGGCCCTGGTTGATGCCGACGTCGATGACGATCGCGCCCGGCTTGATCATGTCGCCGTGCACGAGTCCGGCCTTGCCGACGGCGACGACCAGGATGTCGGCGCGCAACGTGTGGTCGACGAGCTTGCGCGTGCCGATGTGGCACACCGTGACCGTCGACAGGTGGTGCAGCAGCAGGATCGCGATCGGCTTGCCGACGATCTCGCTGTGGCCGACGACGACCGTCTCGGCGCCGCGCAGGTCGGTGCCGGTCGCCTGGATCAGGTGCAGCGCCGCGGCGGCCGTGCACGGCGGCAGCAGCGGCTCGCGGTAGAGGATCGAACCCATGTTCGCCGGGTGCATGCCCTCGACGTCCTTGTGCGGGTCGATCGCCATCTGCACGGTCCGTGGGTCGACGCCGATCGGCAGCGGCCGCTGGACGATGATGCCGGCAACGTCGGGCCGTTGGTTCAGCTCGCCGATCCGCGCCAGCAGCTGGGCCTCGGTGGTGCCGAGCGGCAGCTGCAACACATCCATCGCGATGCCGACGTCGGCAGCGGCCCGCTGCTGGTTGCGGACGTAGACGTCCGCGGCGGGGTTCTGGCCGATCTCGATCGAGGCCAGACGGATCGGGGCGGCGCCCAGCGCCGTCCGGGCCTGTCGTAGTCTGGCGCGAAGGTCCTGGGCGATCTGCTTGCCGTCCAAAAGTTGTGCAGTCACGCTACGTCTCTGGGGTTGGTCGCGCCGAAAGACTACTGGGCGCCTCCAGCCCGCCCAAACACGAGATGAGCTACGACGGCCCCCGGTTCGGTTTCCCGACGCTGACCCCGGCGATCCGGCAGTTGCTGCTGGTCAACGCGGCGGTGTTCGTCGCGAACATCCTGGTCGGTGGTCGCCTGAGCTGGGCGAACGGCGACGGCAGCGGCTTCTGGTTCGCGGCGTCGTGGAGCGGACTGTGGGATGGCTACGGCCTCGGCCTGCTGCGGCTGCTGACCTACCAGTTCACGCACAGCTTCCGCGACCCCATGCACATTCTGATGAACATGGCGGCGCTCTACTTCTTCGGCACGATGGCCGAATTGCGCCTGGGGTATCGCGGAACCTGGCTGCTGTACCTGGTCGGCGGTCTGTGTGGCGCTGCCCTCCACTTCGCGATCGCGATGGCGCAGGGTTACGGCGACGTGCCGCTCGTCGGTGCCAGCGGCGCCTGCTTCGCGTTCCTCGTCTACGCGGCGTTCATGGCGCCGCGCCAGATGGTCATCCTGATCGTGTTCCCGCTGCAACTCTGGATCCTGGCGGCGGGATGGGTCGCGATCGGCGCCTACATGACCTACCAGGAGTTCATCACCGGCTTCAGCGACGGCACCGCCCACGGCGCGCACCTCGGCGGCGCCGCGCTGGGCGCGCTCGCCTACAAGGCCAACTGGTTCGCCGGCTACGGCGGCTATCGCGCCGGCGGCAGCCCCGGCTTCCTCGCGCGGCTCGGCCAGGCCTGGCGCCGCCGGCGCGCGCTTGCCGCGCAACAGGCCGCGCACGAACGCGACCTGCAGATCGACGAAGTGCTGGCCAAGGTCAAGCAGAGCGGGCTGTCGTCGCTGACCCCGGCCGAGCGGCGCGTCCTCGAACGCGCCAGCGAGCAGTCGCGGCGCTCCTGACGGGGGGGGGCTGGCACGGCGCGGCCGCAGAACCGAAGCGGAACCACGGCGCGGCTGCGTTACCATGGCGGCCGAGGCTCCCGATGATCCGCGCCATCCACGTTTCCCTCCTCGCGTTGTTGCTCGCCCTCGCGCCCGCGCTGCGAGCCCAGGACTATCCCGCCGAGACGTTCCGCAGCGACTTCCAGAAGGCCCTGCAGTACGACGACCAGAAGGGCATGGACCAGGCGACCAAGAAGGGCCCGCAGCTTGCGCTGCTGTTCTTCGAGGAGCTCTACCGGCAGAAGATGACCGGCAACGGCGAGGTCGGCAAGACCACGGACGCGCTGCTGCAGTCGTGGTCGCGCGCGTGCGAGAAGGGGCCGACGATGGAGAACCTGCAGCGGTGGCTGGACCGCGCCCAGAACGATGCGCTCGAAGGCGTCGAGAAGGCTCGCACCGATTCGCGCAAGCTGTGGAACTTCTACGAATCGCAGGTGAAGAGCGAGAAGGTGCACGACGAGTACGCCAAGCTCGTCGACCAGTACCTGCAGGTCGGTCAGCGGGCGACGCGGCTCGGCCACATGGTCGCCGCGGCCGAGATCTACAGCCTGGCGAGCGTGATCGGCAACGCGGTGCCCGGGCCGACCATCGACGACCAGCGGCAGCTGCTGGCCGCGCTCGAGGCGTTCCTGAAGGCGCGCGAGGACTGGGGCTTCACGTTCGACGTCCACTACATCCGCAACAAGGAGTTCACGGTCGACCTGCGGCGCCGGATCGATGAGAAGTCCAAGGCGCAGGACAAGCGCAAGTCCGAAGGCTACGCGGCCGACGCCAAGGGCATCGACTCGCTGGTCGTCGCCGGGGCGGCGGCCGAGCCGCACGCGCTGAAGTTCGAGCCGCTCGCCGCCTGGGACGCCGAGCTCGACTACGCGATGCGCGGCGGCCCGGTCCAGCCGTTCTGGTGGATCGTCTCGCTGGCGAAGGAAGGCAGCGCCGTGCAGCTCAATTGGTTCACGCGCACGAACCTCTACCTGATGCGGCTCGGCGCGGCGAAGTTCGGCATCTCGACGTCGTCGAACGACCTGAAGCAGGCGCAGGAGATCGACGCCAGCGGCAAGGCCAAGGCGTCGCAGTTCTTCCTCGACGCCGACAAGAAGGTGCCGTACGCGATGTTCTTCTGGACCGGCACCGACAAGGAGCGGGTCGGCGACGCGGACTGCAACCTGGCGCCGACCGGCGAGGTCGCGAACGTCTACTTCCGCAGCGCGGCCAGCTGGAAGACGCAGATCGGCACCGATCCGGTCGTACTCTACGACGACAACGCCGACGGCACGCCGGGCGGCGCTTCGCCGTTCGAGCCGGTGCTGCGCTCGCCGATGCTCGGCGACGCGGCCGGCGAAGGCACGCCGGTCGCGCGCCTCGACTCGATGCGCATCGGCAAGGGGCCGCGCGTGCCGTTCTCGGAGTTCGTCAAGATCGGACCGGGCTGGTTCCACGCGCGCGTCAACGGCGAGTCGATCGAGACGCGGCCGCTGAACCCCGAATACGTCAAGACCGGCAAGATCAAGCTGGTGTGGAGCGGCCCCAAGCCGGCCGCGCCGGTGCAGCTGGTCGTGCAGGGCGAAGGCGACTACCGCACCGCGCTGTTCGACGTTGCCGGCGGCAAGGAGGTCGAGGTGCCCGCCGCGACCTACGCGGTGATCTACGGTCGCGTGCTGATCGGCAAGGGCGCGCGCGCCCAGACCTGCACGATCCACCGCGGCAGCGCCGAGCACTTCGCGGTCGAGCCGGGCAAGACCTTCGAGCTGAAGATGGGGGCGCCGTTCACGCTGCAGTTCGAGCGCACCGGCGACGACGAGGTCGCGATCGACGGCACCAAGATCCTGCTGCGCGAGGCGACCGGGTGCGTGTTCACCGAGCTGCACGGCGGCCTCGGCCTCGCGCCGGAGGTGCTGGTCGCCAAGGGCGAGGACGGCACGGGCGCGAAGACCATCGGCAAGTTCGGGCACTGCACGGACGGCGAGATCGTCAACGCGGTGGCCAAGCAGTACCCGACCCTGGGCCTGATGGGTGCCTGCCTGCCGGTCCCCGAGGGCTACAAGGAGGGGCCGCTGGTGTGGAAGGGCAAGCTGCCCGCAGCCGGCATGAAGGTCGGCCTGACGATGAAGAAGCACCCGCTGTTCGGCGTCGTCAACTCGGCGTTCCACTGACCGTCGGCCGGCCGGCGCGGGAGCCCGGCCGGTTCGTGCATCCGGTGCGTGCGGCTCCTACACTCGCCGCGCCATGTTGGACATCAAGGTGTTGCGCGACGACCCTGAGGCGGCGCGCCAGGGTGCGATCAAGAAGCGGCTGCACGACCGGGTCGAAGCCGTCGACAAGGCGTTGGCGATCGACGCCGAGCTGCGTGGCCTGGTGCCGAAACTCGACGGCATGCGCGCCGAGCAGAAGAACGCCAGCAAGGCGCTCGGCAAGCTCAGCGCCGCCGAGCGCGAGCCCTTCCTCGCCAAGCAGAAGGAGCTGAAGGCCGAGCTGGCGCAGCTCGAGGAGCGCGAGAAGCAGCTCCGCGTCGACCTGCAGGCACAACTGTCGCTGGTGCCGAACCTGCCCGACCAGGACGTGCCCGAGGGCAAGGACGACACCGAGAACGTCGAGGTTCGCCGCATCGGCAAGGTGCCGGAGTTCGGCTTCGCGCCGCGCGCCCACTTCGACCTCGGCGAGGCGCAGGGCTGGCTCGACTTCACGCGCGCCTCCGAGATGGCCGGCTCGCGCAACTACTTCCTGTTCGGCGATCTCGCGCTGCTGCACGACGCGGTGCTGCGGTTCGCGGTCGACCTGCTGGTCGCGCGCGGCTTCACGCCGATCGACCCGCCGCTGCTGGTCCGCGACGCGGCGATGTACGGCACCGGGTTCTTCCCCGGCGGCGAGGAGCAGACCTACCGCTGCGAGCGCGACGGGCTCAACCTGATCGGCACCGCCGAGGTGCCGGTCACGTCGCTGCACAGCGGCGAGATGCTGCCCGAGGAGCAGCTGCCGAAGAGGTACGTGGCGCGCTCGGCGTGCTTCCGCCGCGAGGCGGGCACCTACGGCAAGGACACGCGCGGGCTCTACCGCGTGCACCAGTTCCAGAAGGTCGAGCAGGTGGTCGTCGACATCGCCGACAAGCAGCGTTCGCTGCAGCACCACCACGAGATCGTCAAGAACGCCGAGGACCTGCTGCAGGCGTTCGAGCTGCCGTACCGGGTCGTCGCCGTGTGCGGCGGCGATCTCGGCGTGCCGCAGGCGATGAAGTACGACATCGAGACCTGGATGCCATCGCGCGGTCACTACGGCGAGACACACTCGGCGTCGCGATTCTACGACTACCAGGCGCGCCGGCTCGACCTTCGCTACCGGCCGAAGGACGGCGGCAAGCCGCTGTTCTGCCACACGCTCAACAACACGGTGGCCGCGAGCCCGCGCATCCTGATCCCGCTGCTCGAGAACCACCAGCAGGCCGATGGCACCGTGCGCGTGCCGGTGGCCCTGCGGCCGTACCTTGGTGGGCGAGCCGTGCTGGGCAAGCCGGTGTGATGCGTCAGCCGGTGTGATGCGGTACCGCGGTGCTGGCGCGGGGGGGAGCGCGTCAGTGGTTGCCGAACAGGCCACCTGCGCCGCCACCACCGCCGCCACCGCTGACGCCGTTCAGGAAGCCGCCGAGGTCGAATCCGGGCGGCAGTCCGCCGGGCACCTGGCCGCCGCCGGGCCGTTGACCGCCGCCTGGACGCTGGCCACCGCCAGTCGGCTGGCCGGCGATCGCTCGGCCGCGCGTCGCGCCATCGCCGCCGCCCGGGCGCGCCGCACCGCCCTTGGCGCCGTCGCCGCCCGGTCCGCCGCGCCCGCCCGCTCCGCCACCGCCACCGCCACCGCCACCGCCACCGCCGGTGCTGCTCTGGTCTTCGGGCTCGATCGGGAACACCGGGATGCGCGCCTCTTCGGCGCGCAGGATCGTCGGCAGGCGCTTGTCGACCACGAAGTGTCGCACGGAGGTCGTGTCGGCGCCCGCGAAGTCGTCGACCTAGACGTCGGACACGACGTTGCGGCTGCCGCGGCGCCGTTCGATCGTGAACTCGATCTTGATCCGTGCCGGTAGCCGGTCGTCGATGCTGCTGTCCCACTCGAGCTTCTCCTCGGCGTTGTGGCCGAGCGTCTCGTAGTAGGTGACCTGGAACCGCTTGACGCGGTCGTGGACGAGCTGGAACGTGCCCTGCGTCAGCAGGTCGCCATCGACCATCGGGTCCTCCCGGCGCCACATCTCGAACACGTCGCGGAAGCGCGGGTTCGGCCGGAACCAGTAGCCGACCTCGCAGATCGACGGCTTGCGCGGCTGCCCGCGGTCGTCGAGCACGTAGCCGACGGCGTGGGTCGTGGTCAGGAAGTCCATGCGATCGGCGTCGTGGCCGCCGACGTCCATGTCGCGGCCGCGGAAGACCGCGTTGTTGCCGACGTTGAACACGTACAGACCGCGCAGGTCGCGTTCGATCAGGTTGAGGATGCGCGGGCCTTCCTCGGTCGACTCGGCAAGGTCGTCGATGACGTCGCGCGCGTTCAGCATGACGTGGAACGTCGTGCCGACGGTGATCATGACGATCGACGTGATCGCGACCGCGAGCAGCACCTCGATCAGCGTGAACCCGGTGTCCGGTCGGTTGGTCGCCATCACTTCGCTCCTCCGCCGTTGCTGCTGCCGCCGCCGTCGCCAGCCGAGGCCGGCGTGACGCTGCGGGCTTCGGCCACCTGGGCGGCCTCTTCGGGGGTCAGGCCCTGGATCGCCAGGGTCGACAGCTTCGCCTTGATCACGAGCGCTTCCCGTTCGCCTTCGAACTCGGCGTTCAGCTTGGGGAAGTAGATCGCGACCGCGACGTCCTCGAATTCGTCCTCGCTCGGCACCCGGTCCTCGGTGCGCCGGCGGTAGTCCTCCTCGGCCTGCTGGTCGCGGTACTCGGTCGCCGACAGGCCGCGCTGCTGCGCGCGCTGGAAGTCCTGGCGATCGCGTTGCCAGTCCAGGCGTTCGGACGCTTCGGTGTTCGAGCCGGCCGAGCTGGTGGCGACCTCGCCCTCGAGCTTCGACACCGCGGCTTCGCCGATCACGATCTTGAAGCTCCAGTCGGGGTACTTCTCGAACGGCACCTCGACCTCGGACTCCGGCGGCGTCTCGCGCGCGCCGGCGGCCAGCTCCGACATCTTCTCCTCGGCGAGTTCGCGGGCGAGGCGCCAGTTGCGCGCCTGCGTCGCGTCGATCAGCGCGGTGGTGCGGATGCCGATGTAGCTGATGACGATCCACACGACGATGCCGAGGGCGACCACCGCCTCGATCAGCGTGAAGCCGGCTTCGTCCCGGCCCGCAGCCGATTGGTCCATCTTCGATTGGCCCATCTTCGATCGGCCCATCGTCGATCGGCCCGCAAGCGACTGGTTCGCCATCAGAAGGCTCCCTCGCCGATCGGGTCGATCGTCGCGGTCTGGCCCTGCTCCGAGCGCTCGAGCGTCATCCGGCCGTTGAGGCCCTGGATGACGATCGACCAGACCATCTTGTCGTCGGTCTCGAGGTGCATCGCCAGGACCTGGTCGGCGGTGAAGCCGAACTCGTCGAAGGTCAGCCGGTAGATGCCGTTCTTCGCCGACGAGCTGCTCCGGCTGTCGCCGGCGCTGACGAACCTGACGCCGTCCTCGAGTTCGCGCCAGCCGTCGGAGCGTTCCTCGAGCGAGTCCTCGTTCTGGTCGCGCGTGAGGCGTTGTTCGGGCGGATAGACGATCCGCCAAAGCCCGCGCTTCAGGTCGAAGTCCATGCTCATCGGCCGCCCCTGGATGCGCGCCTCGGACCGCACCCAGTCGAGCTGGCGCATGATCTGCTTCGCCGAGCCGTCGAGCTTGGCCTCGGGGATCAGCGCGCCGAGGTTGGGCACGATGATCGCGAGCGCCAGGGCGATCAGCGCCATCGTCACGAGCAGCTCGACGAGCGTGAAACCGGCATGCCGCTGGCACGGGCGGGGCGAATGCCGCGCCGGACGTGTCTCGAGCGACCAGGCGGGATGCCGGCGGTCGGTCACTTCTCTTCCTTGGCCTTGCTCGACAGGTCGTCGCCGGAGCCTTCGCTGCCATCGGGGCCCCAGCTGATCACTTCCCAGTCGTTGGCGCGGTCGCCCGGGCGCAGCAGGTAGGCGTTGCCCCACGGGTCCAGCGACAGCTCCTCGAGTTCGCTGCGGCCCTTGTCGTCCTTGGTCGCCAGCACGTCGAGCGTCTCCGGCAGCTTGCCCTTCGTCGCGCGGTACTGGCGCACCGCTTCGGCGATCGACTTGATGTCGGCCTTCGCCTTGCCTTCGCGGGCGGTGTCGCTGGCGCCGATGACGTTCTTGGCGACCAGGGTCGCGAGCAGGCCGAGGATCACGATCACGACCATGATCTCGACCAGCGTGAAGCCGGACTCGGCGGAACGGGAGGCAGCAACGGGGTTTCGACGCTTCATGATGTTCGCTGGAGAGTGTAGCGGCAGGCGCCGCGGAACGGAGCGATTGGACGAGGGGTGGGCCGCATTCCTTCCAGCGTGGGATCGCCTTCGGGCCGGCCATGGCACCGGAGTCGCGGCGGCGCGATGATCCCCGCCCATGCGATTTCGGCTTCCGACCCCCTGGATCTGTGCGGCCCTCGCGGCCGCGAACCTCTCCGCCCAGTCGACCGCGGCGCCCCAGGCCGCGGCGAAGGTCCTGACGCCGGACGCGCTGGTCGGCCTCAAGCGGGTCGGCGACCTCGCGTTGAGCCCGGACGGCGGCCACCTGCTGTTCACGGTGCGCACCACGGACCTCGCCAAGAACGGCGGCAAGACCGAGATCTGGCACCTGGCGCTCGGCGTGGCGGGGGCGGTGCCGGCGCCGCTGGTCGAAGGCTCGTCGCCGACCTGGCTGCCCGGCGGCGCCGGGTTCGCGTTCGTCACCAAGGACGGCGTCGAGACGCGGCCGCTGCTCGATGGTCCGGTGGTCGCCTGCAAGGTGCCCGGCGGCGTCGGCAACCTGCTGTGGGCCCCCGACGGCGAGCACTTCGCCTACACGCAGGACGTCAGGGTCGAGCCGACCGTGCTCGACCGGAACGCCGACCTGCCGCTCGCCGAGGCGCGCGCCTACGACGACCTGTGGGTGCGGCACTGGGACCGCTGGCAGGACGGCACCTACAGCCACCTGTTCGTGCAGCCCTACACCGGCGGCGGGGCCGCGGTCGACCTGATGGCGGGCATGGCGCTCGACACGCCGCTGCCGCCGTTCGGCGGCGCCGAGCAGATCGCGTGGTCGCCGGACGGCCGCGAACTGTGCTACACGGCGCGCGCGGTGCCGAACCCCGAGCAGTCGACCGACAGCTCGCTGTTCGCCGTGCCGGTGCACGGCGGGCCGGCGCGCAACCTGACCGAAGGGCTGCCCGGCTACGACCAGGATCCCGTCTACTCGCCGGACGGGCGCTGGATCGCGTTCGCCAGCATGGCGCGCGGCGGCTTCGAGGCCGACCGGCGGCGGCTGGTGCTGCACGATCGCAAGACCGGCAAGAACGCCGAGCTGCTGCCCGACTTCGACGCGTCGCCGCTCGAGGTTCGCTGGACCGCCGACGGCAAGCGCCTGTTCTTCACGGTCGAGGTCGAGGGCACGACGCAGATCTACACGACGCCGCTGGTCGGCGCCGAAGCGAAGCCCGTGACCAAGGGCCGGCACGCCTTGGCCGGGCTGCAGGTCGCCCCCGACGGCCAGACGCTCTACGCGCTGCGCACGACGATGGAACGGCCCGCCGAGGTGGTCCGCATCGACGTCACGACCGGCGCGATCTCGCCGTTGACCGACGTCAACCACGACGCGTTCGCCGGCCTCTCGCTGCCGCAGATCGACGGCGAGTGGTTCGACACGACCGACGGCAAGAAGGTCCAGGCGTGGATCGTCAAGCCGCCGAACTTCGATCCGACGAAGAAGTACCCGTTCCTGCTCTACTGCCAGGGCGGCCCGCAATCGATGGTGGGGCAGGGCTTCTCGTTCCGCTGGAACTTCCACCTGATGGCCGCGCAGGGCTACGTGATCGCCGGCGTCAACCGCCGCGGTCTGCCTGGCTTCGGCCAGCAGTGGAACGACGAGATCAGCGGCGACTGGGGCGGTCAGGCGATGCGCGACCTGCTGTCGGTGTGCGACGCGATGCAGCAGCGGCCGTACGTCGACCGCGCGCACTCGGCCGCGGTCGGCGCATCGTTCGGCGGCTTCTCGGTCTACTGGCTGATGGGCAACTCCGGCGACCGCTTCGCCTGCATGATCTCGCACTGCGGCGTGTTCAACCTCGAGAGCATGTACCTCGCGACCGAGGAGCTGTGGTTCGTCGACTGGGACCTCGGCGGGCCGTTCTGGAAGTCGCCCGAGGTGATGGCGAAGTACCTGCAGTTCTCGCCGCACCGCTACATCGCCAACTGGCAGACGCCGCTGCTCGTGATCACCGGCGAGAAGGACTTCCGCGTGCCGTACGACCAGAGCCTGCAGGCGTTCACCGCCGCGCAGTTGCAGGGCGTGCCGAGCCGGCTGCTCGAGTTCCCCGGCGAGGGCCACTGGATCCTGAAGCCGCAGAACGGCGTGCTGTGGCAGCGCGAGTTCTTCGCCTGGCTCGATCGCTGGTGCAAGCCGAAGGCGACGAAGTGAGCCGCCGCGCGCGCCTGGCGCTGGCATGGGCCGCGCTGGCGTTCGCCGGCTGCGCGAGCGCGCCGGCCTGGCGGACCGACCTCGGGCCGACGCTCGCCGCGGCGCGCGCCGATGGTCGCGAGGTCGTCGTGTTCTTCGCACTCGACGGCCGCGACGCCAGCGACGGGATGCGCGCCCAGCTCGGCGACGCGCGCGTCGGCGCGGCGCTGGCCGAGGGCGGCTTCGCTGCGGCGGTCGCCGACGGCACCGCGCAGGCCCGGCTCTACGGCCAGTGGATCGGCGGCGGCGAGGGCATGGGCATCGCCGTGCTCGACGGCGCGGGGCAGGTCTACGCGGCGCGGCCGGGGCCGCAGGATCCGCCGGAGCTGGCCGCGTTCGTGCGGTTGTGCGCCGGTTCGCGCGGGTCGCTGGCGGCGGCGCGCACGGCGCTCGCGCGGTCGCCGGCCGATCCCGCGGCGAAGTTCACGCTCGGTTGCCTGCTGCTGCGGCTCGGCTGCCGCACGCAGAGCGAGCCGTTGCTGCTCGACGCCGCGCTCGCCGGCGTCGCCGACGCGCGCCACCGGCTGGCGCGCCTCTACGCGCTCGATGGCAACGTCGCCGCGGCGCGCAAGTGGTTGGTCGGTGCGCCGCGCACGGCGCAGGCGCAGGTCACCGAGGGCTACGTCGCGTTCAAGGAACGTAAGCATGCCGAAGCGGTCACCGCCCTC
>CAYMRG010000037.1:0-16516 GCA_964392555.1 uncultured candidatus Brocadiaceae bacterium | reverse complement strand
AGAAGCTGCGGCTCAACGACAGCTCGTTCACGTTCGAACCCGAGACGAGCGACGCGCTCGGCTTCGGCTTCCGCTGCGGCTTCCTCGGACTCCTGCACATGGAGGTCATCCAGCAGCGCCTCGAACGCGAGGAGGACATGGACCTCGTGCAGACGGCGCCGACGGTGCGCTACCGCGTCAAGCTGACGACCGGCGAGATCCGCGAGGTCCGTTCGCCGAGCGAACTGCCCGACGGTTCGATGATCGAGGAGTACCAGGAGCCGATCGCGCAGGTCAACGTCGTCGTGCCCGCCGAGTACATCGGTGCGGTGATGAAGATCTGCACCGATCGCCGCGGCCAGTACGTCAAGACCGACTACTACGGCAAGGAACGCGTGATGATCGGCTTCCGCATCCCGTTCGCGGAGATCATCTTCGACTTCCACGACCACCTGAAATCGGCGACGCGCGGCTACGGCACGATGGACTACGAGGTCGAGGACTTCGAGGCCAGCCAGCTGGTCAAGGTGCGCATCCTGGTCGCCGGCGACGAGGTCGATGCGCTGTCGTTCCTGTGCCACAAGGAGCAGGCCGAGGGCCGCGGCCGCAAGATCCTGAAGCAGCTGCGCAAGGAGATCCCGCGGCACCAGTTCGAGGTCGCGCTGCAGGCGGCGATCGGCGGCAAGTTCATCGCACGCGAGAACATCGCGCCGATGCGCAAGGACGTCACCGCGAAGTGCTACGGCGGCGACATCTCGCGCAAGCGCAAGCTGCTGGAGAAGCAGAAGGAAGGCAAGAAGCGCATGCGCATGGTCGGCAGCGTCGAGATCCCGCAGCAGGCGTTCCTGTCGGTGCTGCGGACCAGCGAAGAGGACTGACGAGCAAAGGACCGAGAATGGCGAGCAAGAAGACCAACCCGGCGCTGGGCCCGGTGCGCAGCAACCTCGAGGCGTTCGGCGTCGCGATCCTCGCCGCCGTGCTGCTGAAGTGGTTCTGCCTCGAGGCCTACCAGATCCCGACCTCGTCGATGCAGCCGACACTGATGGGCAGCACCGAGGCGGAGGTCTACGACCGCATCATCGTCGACAAGCTGCTGCCGACCGTGCGCGAGCCGCAGCGGTGGGACGCGACGGTCTTCCACTACCCGCTGCAGAAGAACCAGAACTACGTCAAGCGCATCGGCGGCATCGGCGGCGACCGCCTGCGCATCGCCGGCGGCAACCTCTACCAGGTCAGCGACGACAACGGCCAGCGCAGCTACCGCATCATCCGCAAGCCGGACGACCTGCAGCGCCACATGTGGAAGAACGTCTATCCGGCGCGCCGCGAGGTCCGCAGCGAGCCGAAGGCGATGCCCGAATCGCTCGGCGGCGTGCCCGACCGCTCGTTCAGCGAGGACGCGACGGGCTTCGCGGTCGACCTCGACGGCCAGGCGCGCCTCTACCTGCGCGACGAGAAGGACGGCGGCATGGTCGACCGCGTCTGGGACGGCTACCCGACCGCGACGGCGCGCCTGATCCGCGAGAAGAACACGCCCGACCGGCCGCAGGAGATCGTGCCCGACGCCCGCCTCACGGCGACCGTCACCGCGCCGTCGACGCTCGACGAGCTGGCGTTCGAGATCGAGGTGCTGCGCCCCGGCCTCGACAAGCTGACCTTCGCGCTGGTCGCGCGCGGCGGCAAGGCCCGGCTGCAGGTCCGCAGCAAGGACACCAAGGTCGAGCTGGAGTCGCCCGAGTTCGCGTGCGAGCTGCCCGCGGGCACGCCGGTCGAGATCGCGTTCGCGCACGTCGACGACCGGCTGATCGCGTGGCGCGGCGGCGACGAATTGCAGCGCCTCGACACCGACGGCTTCGCCTGCCGCGACGGCTGCGCGCTGCCGTTCACGGGCCGGTTCGAACTGCCCGCCAACCAGCGGGTGACGCCGTTGCTCGCGATGAAGGGCAAGGGCAAGCTGCGGCTGACCGACATCCGCATCGACCGCGACCAGCACTACGTGCAGGACGGCGCACCGGACGTGATCGAGGTGCCGGAAGGTTACTTCTACATGCTCGGCGACAACACGCTGCAGTCGATCGATTCGCGTGGCTGGACGGCCTTCGAGATCGGCGTCGACAAGGACGACAACGTCGTGCCGCCCGACACCGGCGTTCGCAACATCCGCGGCAACAAGCGCCCGATGCCGCTGGACAGGGAGCCCGATCGCGACGAGACGCCGATCCCGATCCCGAGCGCCGGCGCGATCGTCATGATCGACGAGAACGGCGAGATCCTGCGGCTCAAGGGCCGCATGGGCTCCGCCTGGCCGGGGCTCTCGTTCAAGAAGATCGGCTCGGACGACGTCCAGGACGAGTGGCAGCCGCGCGAGACGACCAACAGCAAGGGCATCTCGTTCGTGCCCCGCAGTGACATCCAGGGCCGCGCGCTGCTGGTGTTCTACCCGTTCCGACCGCTGTCCTGGCTGACCGGCAGCGCCTGGCCCGACCGCTTCGGCTTCGTGCGATGAGCGAGGTGGCCGCATCGACCGCCGCCGGCGGGTCGCCGGACCACGCGATCGGCGAGGAGATCCTGCGCACGCACGATCTGGTCAAGGCCTACCGCGGCCGCCGCGTCGTCGAGCGCGTCGGCATCGCCGTTCGCGAAGGCGAGATCGTCGGCCTGCTCGGCCCCAACGGCGCCGGCAAGACGACGACGTTCCGCATGGTCGTCGGCATGGTGGTGCCCGATTCGGGATCGGTCGAGCTGCTCGGCGACGACGTGACGAAGCTGCCGATGTACAAGCGCGCGCGCCGCGGTCTCGGCTACCTCGCGCAGCAGGAGTCGGTGTTCAAGAAGATGTCGGCGATCGACAACATCCGCAGCGTGCTCGAGGCGCGCGGCATGCGCCGCCGCGACCGCGAGGAACGCGCCCGCGAGCTGATGCAGGACCTGCAGCTGATGCACGTCGCCGAGTCGATCGCCGAGACGATGTCCGGCGGCGAGAAGCGCCGGCTCGAGATCGCGCGCGCGCTGGCGACCGAGCCGCGCATCCTGCTGCTCGACGAACCGTTCGCCGGCGTCGACCCGATCACCGTCGAGGAGATCCAGCAGATCCTCGCCGCGCTGGCGCGTTCGGGCATCGGCATCCTGATCACCGAGCACAACGTGATCGCGACGCTGCGCATCACCCACCGCGCCTACATCATCAACCAGGGCCGCGTGATCGCCGAAGGCGACGCGCAGTCGATCGTCGCCGACGAACAGGTCCGGCGCGTCTACCTCGGCAGCTCGTTCGGCGAAGGCATCACCGAAGAGGAAGAGCGCGGGCTCGAGCTGGACTGAATCGAGCCGAGCGCGCGCGGCGCGCGAAGTCACCCGTTCGCCGCCGGCCGCGCCCCACCCGTCGGCCGCCACCCGGGCCTGTCTGCGGCGTTGGCAAGCGTCGCACCGGGCTCATGAGGCCCCCGGAGGTGAACCATGCCACGTTTCCTTTCGCGGGTTCCCACGCCGTTGCTGCCGCTGCTGGCCATCGCGGCGCCGCTGGCCAACGCGTCGGCCCAGGACGAGCTGAGCGCGACGCTGCAGGCGCTGTCGCCGATCCGGGCCGAGTGGGTGACCGCTCCCCCCGGCACGCCGGGCGCCCTGATGACGCACCCGGCCGGTGACGTCGGCGCCGTCGAGCTGAACGTCACGCAGTACGGCTGGACCTACGCCCAGTTCCTCGCCGACTTCGGCCACTCCGCCACCGGCTGGCGGTTCGACGCCTCGTGCAGCGTGCTGGCGCCGGGCTACGGCGAGATCTGCGAGACCTCTGCCGACCTGCTGCTGACGCTGTCGGCACCGCCGTGGGCGCGCCTGGACTTCGATGTCACCGTCGGCCACGAAGGCGACCAGCCGTCGCCGCTCGGCTGGCGCGTCGACATCGGCAACGACGGCACGTTCGAACTCACGACCACGTCGGCCGTCTGCTGCCACACCCGGCACCATCGCGTCTGGTCCTGGGACTTCGGCCTGGGCCCGCTGCAGGTGCGGATCCTCGACGACAACCTCACCGGGGCGTCGCCGCAGACCTTCACGCTGTCGCTGACGGCGACGGACTGGACGCCGACGACGAACTACGCCGGTGACGGCTGCGGCCGCATCGTCGACCTGACGGGCGCGGTCGATCTGTACACCAGCGACTACCGGCTCGCGGCGATCCCGCCGACGCAGCCCGGCGAGCTGACCGTGCTGCGCGCGACCGGCCTCGGCGACTTCGCTGCGTTCCTCGTCGGCCAGTCGCCCGGCCTGGTCCCGTTCACCCCGCCGTTGCCGTTCGTCGGCGCCAGCAACATCCTCGGCGCCTGGGACTTCCTCGCCTTCGGCCAGGTGACCAGCACGACGGCGGTGCCGAGCGAATGGCGGCTGCGGGTGCCGCACCTGCCGCCGGGCCTCGCCATTTACGTGCAGCACGTGAGCGGCCGCTGGGCGAGCCCGAACCCGTTCGGCGCGACCAACGTCGTCGGCATCCGGACCTGACGCGCGGATCACGCAGCGTACAAGAACCCGACCGGGGGTGAACCCGGCCGGATCCGCGGGGATGCCCCCGCTGCGGCAAAGGATGCCTGTGAAGAAGATGGCGGACGCCGCGGACGGATGCGGCGTCCACCGCCCGCCTAGCCTTGCAGGAGCTTGAGGGCGGCCTGCGGCTGGGCGTTCGCCTGCGCCAGGATCGAGATCGATGCCTGTTGCAGGATGTTGTTCCGGGTGAGTTCCGCGGTCTCGTAGGCGACGTCGACGTCGCGGATGCGGCTCTCGGCGGCCGACAGCGACTCGGCTGCGACGCCGAGGTTGGCGATCGTCGACTGCAAGCGGTTCTGCAGCGAACCGAAGCGACCGCGCAGCGCCGACACGGCGTTGACCGCCAGATCGACCTGCGTCAGGGCGAAGGTCGCGCTGCCGCTCGCGCCGACGTCGAGCGTGCTCAGGCCCAGCGTCGTCGCCAGCGACGGCGTCAGCGACACGTTCAGCTGGTCGATGCCGATGCTGGTGTTGATGCCGACCTGGAAGGTCACGACGCTCGCCGAGCCGTCGAGCAGTCGCACGCCGTTGAACTCGGTCGACTGCGCGATGCGGTTGATCTCGCTGACGAGGCTGTCGAACTCCTCCTTGATCGTGTTCTTGTCGGCGCTCGACGTCGAGCCGTTCGCCGACTGGATCGCGAGTTCGCGCAGCCGGACGAGGATGTTGCTGACCTCGTTGAGCGCGCCTTCGCCGACCTGGACGAGCGAGATGCCGTCATTGGCATTGCGCGACGCCTGGCCGAGCGAACGGATCTGCGAGCGCAGCCGTTCGGAGATCGCGAGACCGGCCGCGTCGTCGGCAGCCGTCGAGATGCGGAGACCGGTCGACAACCGCTGGAAGTTGCGCGCGAGGCGCGTCGTCACCTGCGCGGTGTTCCGCTGCGCGTTGATCGACGCGATGTTGGTGTTGACTCTGAGACCCATTGCCTGCTCCTTTGCCTACCGCAGCGGCCGTTCCGGCCCCCGCGGCTCCTGCTGGATGGTCGGATCGATGCCATGGGGCTTGAGTCCTCGGCTGAAGAATTTCGCGGCGGCCGGGTCAGGAACGTCCCTGATCGGGGCTGCAGCGGCGCCGGCGGACCGGCGCGGCGATGGCACCGGCGCTGCGTTCGCGCCACACGCGGCGCAGGGCACGCGGTGCCCACGAATGCGGCAGGGAGCGCGCCGGGCGCGGCGCTGCCGCGCCGCGCGGCTCAGCGGACCGACAGCGAGCCCGGCGTGCGGCCGAGCACTTCGTCGCGGTCGGTGGCGTGCAGCAGCGCGGCCTCCTGCGAGACCAGGTGGCGGCCCAGCAGCCCGCGCAGCGCGATGTCGCTGGTCTGCATGCCGAGGCTGCGGCAGCGCTGCATGATCGTCGGCAGCTCCTGCAGGTTGCCGGCGCGGATCGCCGCGCGCGCGGCCGGATTGCCGACCAGCACCTCGACGACCGCGACGCGGCCGGCGCGGTGCGAACGCGGCAACAGGCTCTGGCAGAGCACGCCGCGCAGCACGCGCGACAGCCGGGTGCGCAGCCGCGAACGCTGCTCGGACGAGACCATCAGCGCCATCTCCGTCAGCGCGCCGACGATCGAGCCGGACTCGACCCCGGCGAACACCAGGCAGCCGCTCTCGGCCGCGGTGATCACGGCCTCGAGGGTCGCGGCGTCGCGGATCTCGCTGACCACCAGCGTGTCGACGCCGGCCGCCAGCGACTCGTGCACGCCGCTCGCCGCGGAGGCGACGTGGGCGCCGACCTCGCGCTGGTGCAGCAGCGCCGCGCCGTTGGGGTGCAGGTATTCGATCGCGTCCTCGATCGTGACGATGTGACGCGTCGGGTCGAGGTTGAGCGTGTCGACCAGCGCGGCGAGCGTCGTCGACTTGCCGGCGCCGAAGAAGCCCGACACGACCACCAGCCCGCTGCGGCAGCGCGCGAACGCCCCGACCTGCTCGGGCAGTTCGAGCGCCTCGAGCTTCGGCGCCGCATCCGGCACCGGGCGGAGCACCAGCGAATGGGCGCCCTCGACCTCGGTGACGACCGCGCGGAAGCGCCGGCCGCTGCGCGAGACGTAGAGCACTTCGACCTGACCGCTGCGCAGCAGCTGCTCGCGGTGGTCGGCGAACAGCATGTCGCGCAGCATCTCCTCGATGTCGGCGGCGACGACGACCGCCTCGTCGCCGGGGACGAAGCGGCGCTGCACGCGCAGGGCCGGCACGCGGCCGGGCACGAGATGCAGCGCCGAAGCGCCGAGCCGCCCCATCGCATCCAACAAGGTCTCGATTCGTTTCGTGTCCACGTTCACCTCTGCAGGGGTTGCAGATCCCGGGTCCGTTCCAGCAGCCAGGCCTTCTCCTCCGCCCGCGCGAACACGTCCTCCATGCGGACGCGGCCGGAGACCAGCAGGTCGAGCATGTTGCGATCGAGCGAGTGACCGCAACGGCCGCCCTCGGCGCGGATCAGCAGGTTCAGGTTGCCGAGTTCGCCGGCGCGGATGACCTCGCGCACCGAGTCGTCGACGAGCAGCAGCTCGGTCGCGGCGACCGAGCCGGCGTGGTCGACGTCGGGCAGCACCTGGCGCACCAGCACGGCGCGCAGCGCCGCGGCGAGCGCCGAACGGATCCGCGGCAGCTCGTAGGACGGATAGAAGTTGAGCGCACGCACCAGCGCCGAGGTGCTGTTGGTGGCGTCCATGTAGCCGATCACGAGGCGCCCGCTCTCGGCGGCGCGCAGCGCCAGCTCGAAGGTCTCGGCGCTGCCGACGTCGGCGATCACCAGCACGTCCGGGTCCTCGCGAACGACGCTGTGCAGCGCGGTGGTGCGCTCTTCGGGCGTGACGCCGAAGCGCCGGCGCACCACCAGCGCACCCTGCTTCGGCAGATCGATCGCCTCGTCGTCGACGACCACCACGTACTGGCCGGCATCGCCGGAGGCCGCGTGCAGCAGCACGCTGAGCATCTCCGCGCGGCCGACGCCGCGTTCACCGACGACCAGCAGCAGGCCGCGTCCCGTGCCGACGACGTCGAGCACCTGCTTGGGCACACCGGTGTGTTCGGCGGTCGGCAGCGCATCCGGCGTGAACATCAGTCGCACCGCGACCCCGTCGACCTGACGGAACGCCGTCGCCGAGCCGCGGCCGACACCGGGCACATGCCACTGGCGGACGACGAACTGGCGCTCGGCGAGCTCTTCGAGCACCGCGTTGCCCATCGTCTCGCGGACCAGGTCCCAGACCTCGGGCCCGCGCAGGACCTCGCCGGTCAGCTCACGCCACGAGCAGCCGACGCGGATCCGCGCCGTGCGGCCTTCGCTGACGACCAGCTCGTCGGCGCCGTTGGCCCGCGCGGCGTTGAGCAGCGAGGTGCACTGCGCGTCGACGGTCGCGACGTCGGCCTTGCGCGCGGCGACGCGGGTCCGCTGCAGCTCGAGCAGCCGTTCGAGCGTGCGCTGGTCGACCAGCCCCTGCTCGACGAGGATCTGCCCGATCGGCCGCGCCCCGCCCGTCAGGGTCTGGATCGCCAGGCAACGCTCGAGCCCGCTTTCGTCGACGATCCCGCCTTCGAGCAGGATCGCGCCCAATCGGATGTCTTCCATTCGCCGTCCTTTGCCTCCGCAGTGGCAGGCATCGGCGCGCGACGGCGGTCGGCTTGAGCCGATGCGGCCGCGGATTCAGCGCAGACGTTGCAGGGCCGCGACCGCCAGCTCGGCGACGAACGACTCGCAGGTCAGCCGGGCCTGCGCCGCGACCTGGGCCCACCACGCCTTCGCCACGGGGCGGTGTTCGATCTCGGCGACCATCGCGGCGAACAGGCTCGCCAGGACCGGGTCGCCGAGCCCGATCGGCTCACGCTCGGCGACCAGCGGCAGCTCCGGAGCGGTTCCGCCGAGCCCGATCCGCTCGCCGAAGCGGGCGAAGGCCGCCCGGTCCTCGAGCGCGACGGCGGCCATCAACCCCGCCCAGCGGTGCGCCGCGGTTTCGGCGTGCTCGGCCTGGGCCAGCACCCGCCGCAGCATGCGGATCCGCTCGGCGCCGTCGAGGTCGCCGTCGGCGAGCAGCCAGATGCCGCCGTCCAGGTCCGGCCGCGGATACTTGTGCCAGAACCCGTAGCCGACCACCGCCGCCACCGCGAGCAGGAACAGACCCAGCGGCCAGGTCAGGACCCGTTCGCGGGCGGCGCCTGGGGCAGGACCAGGGTCGGCGGTCATCGGTGCGAGTGTCGAGGCCCCGGCCGGCCGCGGCAACAGGGAATCGAGCGCCACGGCGGCCCATGGCATCGGCAGCTCCCAGCCGAGCCGGGCCGGGCCGCGACGGGGCTTCCGGGCCGATCGGATTCTGCTAGACTCGTTCCCCGACCAATCGCGTCCGACCCCACGAGGATCTTCCTTCCGCGCGCCTGCAAAGGCCGCTCACCGTTCGATGCCAAGGCGCTTTCGGCCCCACGCATCGTCGCGCGTCGTGGACCGAACGTAACCACCCCCATGGCATCGAAAGCCCCCTCCAAGAGCGCCGCGAAGAAGGCGCCGAGCAAACCGAAGGCGAAGAGCCGCACCACGACCAAGCGCACCTCGACCGGTGCCGCGGGCACCCCGGGCACCAGCAGCGGCGGCGCGGCGAAGACCAGTCCCACCAAGGCCGAGCCGAACGCGAAGGGCGTGGCGGGCAAGGGTCTGGTCGGCAAGGGTCTGGTCGGCAAGAACCTGGCTGGTAAGGGCCGGGCCCAGGCGCGCAGCGCCTCGGCGACGCGACCGGCGTTCGTGCCGCGCGCGGTCGCCAACCTCGACGACGACGACGTCCTGATGGCGCACGGCGGCGGCGGCAGCGGTTTCGGCCGCTGCGGCGGACGCCTGCTGTCGAGCAAGCTCGAACAGGAACTGTGCAACCGGCTGGGCATCTCCGGCGTGGTCCACAGCCACAGCCCGCGCCACTACGAAGTCCGCCTCAGCGAAACCCAGGTCGCGGCCTACGCGCCGATGGTCGTGCTGCGCGGCCGCGGCCGCGAGGGCAAGGGCGTCGTGATCGAGGCCATCGAGGACGCGAGCGCGCCGATCCTGCGCAAGATCGTCGCCTTCCGCAGCCAGTACGGGCAGGAGTTCTACGTCATCCTCGTCGCGACCGACGACGTGCTGGACGACATCCCGCTCGCCGCGTTCGACGAGTCGTGCGCCTCGACCAACGTCAACACGCTGATCGCCCGGCTGGCCGAGTGAGCCGGCGGGCGGCCGTTCGGGCCAGGCGAAGGCCGGCTGGGGAGGGGCGCCGCGACCTGATGCGACCGCCGGGCGGTGCAGGCGGTCCGCCAGCGCGGCCCGCCCCACGGCGCCCCCGGATACCCGGGTGACGCAGGTTCGTGCTGGCAGGTGGACCCAAGGGCAGGTATCGTCTCCCGCCCTTTTGGCCGCCAACCCCGAGTCACGACGTTGACGAACGATCTCGTCCAGCTAGCGCGTTCCCTTCAACTCGACTCCTTCGACGCGGCCTGGGCCCAGGCCGCCAAGGCCCCCCGGGCAGCCGACGTCGGCGCCTACGCGGCGGCCATCGACCAGCTCTGCGAGCAGAACATGACGAGCCACGCCCTCGGCCTGGCGAGCGTCATGATCGACGCGCTGGCCAGCGCCGGCGAACCCGCCGCGGCGATGGAACTGGGCCTGCGCGTCCTGCGCCGCAACGCGCACAACGACGCCCTGGTGAAGAACGTCGCCGGCCTGATCGAGAAGCGCTACGCCGGCGAGGACTGGTATGGCGTGCTGCGCAGCCGCAGCGGCCTCGACGGCGGCCCGACCGTGCCGGCGATCACCGAGTTCGATCGCCTGCGCCGCTACACCAAGGGCTACGTCGTCTACCACGGCGCCGGCTGGGGTGAGGGCTGCATCGAGGAGTTCGCCGCCGAATCGCAGGAAGTGCTGGTCGCGTTCGCCACCGGCCGTCGCGAGCACTTCCCGCTCGACACGCTGCTGACGAGCTTCAAGGCGCTCGACGCCGACGACCTGCGGGCGATGAAGCTGCAGCAGCTCGATCGCCTGAAGGGCGAGGCCGACCGCGAGCCGAGCCGCCTGATCCGTCGCACCGCGCAGCTCTACCGCGGCACGATCAGCAGCACCGAGGTGAAGAAGGAGCTGTCGCCGTCGATCGTCGCGACCAAGGACTGGACGTCCTTCTGGAAGCGCGCGAAGGCCGCGGCCGCCAAGGACCCGTGGCTGCGCGTCGAAGGCTCGCCGACGCGGCCGACGTTCGTGCTGCGCGACAAGCCGGTCGGCCTCGTCGAGGAGGCGACGGTGACGCTGTCGCACCAGAACGACCTCGGCCAGCGCATCGGCGTGCTGCGCGAGTACCTGGCGCGCGGCCAGGACGAGGACATCCGTTCGCAGATCCTCGGCCTCGCCACCAAGACCGTCGAGCAGGCGATCGAGGAGAAGAAGGCGACCCACGCGCACATCCTCGACGGCATCCTGTTCCTCGAAGAGAACGGCCTGCGCGCGTCGATCCCGGCGGCGCAGGAAGTCGCCGCGCTGCTGAAGAAGGAGGACGGCTCGCTGCGGCCGACGGCGATCGATCGCCTGGCGACGCAGGCCTCGCGCGAACACGCGATCGAGCTGCTGCCGCAGGCGCTCGGCGACCACTGGGCCGACCAGTGCGCGACGCTGCTGCTCGAATGGCCGAACTCGGTGCTCGAGAAGCTCGTCGACAAGCTCGTCAGCTCCGGCAACGGCGCCCTGTGCCTGCCGATGTGGGAACGCGTCGCGCCCTACCCGCGCCGCTTCCCGCTGCAGATCTACCTGCTCGGCAAGCTCTACAGCGACGGCATCTTCGACGGCCTCGAGCAATGTCCGTCGCCGGTCGCCGTCGGCCGCGTCATGCTGCACCTCGGCCGCATCCTCAACGAGGATCGCAAGGGCAACCAGATGCACAGCCGGCTGCTGGGTCGCTTGACCAGCCTGCTGACCGGCAAGCGCGGGCTGCTCAACCGCTCGCTCGACGGCATCAGCCGCGACGACGTCGCCAACTACGTCGGCATCTACAAGCGCGCCGGCGAGGACTTCGCGCAGGAGATCGTCGACATGATCGACCGGGTCGTGTCGGACCACTACCCGGACATCCACGCGAAGCCCGAGCTGCCGTTCTGGGAGAAGGACTTCACCTACACGACGCGCGAAGGCCTCCGCCGCATCAAGGAGGAGTACCGCGTCCTCGTCGAGGAGAAGATCCCCACGAACTCGAAGGCGATCGGCGCCGCCGCGGCGCTGGGCGACCTCAGCGAGAACAGCGAGTGGGAGGCGGCGATGGAGGAGCAGCGCAACCTCACCGGCCGCGCCCAGGACATGGACCAGCAGATCCGCAGCGCGCGCCTGATCGAGGACCAGGACGTCCCGGCCGACCGCGTCGCGCCGGGCACCAAGGTCACCGTCGCCGACGCCAGCGGCAAGGTGAACACCTACCGCCTGCTCGGCCCGTGGGACGTCGTCGACGACCACACGGTCAACTACCTCGCGCCGATCGCGCAGGGACTGCTCGGCAAGGGCGTCGGCCAGACCGGCGAGATCCCGAGCCCGACCGGCCCGCAGCTGGTCGAGATCAAGGCGATCGAGCGGATCGTCTGACGCGGCCGTCCGAACCGCAGCCGTGGTATGCACGACTGATTCTGGGCGCATCGTGACCAGCGAACCGCGTTTCGTGCCGTTCGCGCTCGAAGTGGCGCCCGGCGAATTCCTGCGCGGCGACGCGCTGCCGGGCCGGCCACCGGCCTACGTCTACCTGCATGGCATGGGTTCGCTGCGCAGCGGCGAGAAGAGCACGTCGCTGGCCGAGCACGCCGCCGCGCGCGGCCGCACGTTCGTGCGTGTCGACCTGCGCGGCCACGGCGAGTCGACCGGCCGGCTCGGCGGAGTCGCGGTCAGCGAGCTGATCGCCGACGTCGAAGCGCTGCTCGCGCACGTCGGTCCCGCGGTCGTAATCGGTTCGAGCCTCGGCGGCCTGCTCGCCGCCCACGCCGCCGCGCATCGCCCGGACCTCGTGCGCAGCCTGACGCTGATCGCTCCGGCGCTCGGCCTGATCCCGCAGCTCGGCAAGCAGCTCGACGCGGCCGGCATGCTGTGGACCAGCGACGGCCGTGGCTTCACGGTCGACCAGCGCGTGCTCGACGACGCCCACGCGCTCGACGAGGACAGCCTGCCGAGCCGCCTGACGGTGCCGACGCTGATCGTGCACGGCACCGCCGACGAGGTGGTCCCGGTGCAGGCCAGCGAACGCTTCTTCGCCGCCGTGGCCAGCCCGCGCAAGGAGCTGTGGCTGGTCGCCGCCGGCGACCACCGGCTCAACACCGTCGCGCCGCGGATCTGGCCGCGCAGCGACACGCTCGCCGGCACGGGCTGACGGGTTTCATGGCCTGACGGGTTTCATGGCCTGACCGGGTTTCATGGCCTGACGGGGCCTCCCGGGGTGCTCCCCGTTGCAGCCGCCCGCCGCCGGCGCGAGACTCGGGCCCGTGTTCCCGCCGCCCGCTTCCCTGCAGCGCCTCGCCGACCAGATCGACGGCTGGCTCGACCTGCGCTGCCCCGAGCGCGCGCTCGAGCTGCTGCAGCCGCTGCTCGACGACCCGGTCGGGCGCCCCGCCGGCCTCTGCATGCGCATCCGCGCGGTGATCCGCCAGGGCCAGTACGAAGCCGCGCTCCGCGACCTCGCCGAACTGGCGAGCAACCAGCCGCCGAACGACTGGGTCGAACTGACCGACGCCTGGTGCCGGCGCCGCCTCGGCGACCTTTCCGCCGCGATCGCGACGCTCGAACGGCTGCTGCAGCGCAGCCCGCGGTCCGACATCGGCCACTTCAACCTCGCCTGCTACCTGGCGCTGCAGGGCTCGGTCGAACGGGCGATCGACGAGGTGACGATCGCGTGCGGCCTGACCGCCGAGTTCCGCGACTACCTGGTCGACGAACCCGACTTCGACAACCTGCGCGCCGACGAACGCTTCCGCATGCTCGTCCGCCAGGTCGTCGCCGACGCGAAGAACGCGCCCGACCCCGAGCCCGACGACGACGAGGACGACGACTTCGACGACGACGACGCGGGCGGTTCCGAGGACCGCCGCCTCGGCCTGAACTGATCCCCGAACGCGCGTTGCCACCGGCGTCGCGCGGTCGCGGCTCACCAGCAGTGCCGCCCCGGTCGAAAAGCCGGTCGGAGACGCACCTTGGCCGCAACCACCCGCACCCTCGACGCCGCAGCCGCGCTGCGCGCGCTGGGCGACAACGTCGCCCGCGTCGTCGCGATCCCGCCTGCCACGGTCGAGCCGATCCTGTGTGCGCTGGTCGCCGGCGGCCACGTGCTGCTCGAGGGCATCCCTGGCATCGGCAAGACGCTGCTGGCGCGCACGCTGGCGAAGAGCGTCGCCGGCGAGTTCCGCCGCATCCAGTTCACCAACGACCTGATGCCGAGCGACGTCGTCGGCACGACCGTCTGGCGCCCCGACGCGGGCAGGTTCTCGTTCGTGCGCGGCCCCCTGTTCGCCAACCTCGTGCTCGCCGACGAGATCAACCGCACGAGCCCGCGCACGCTGTCGTGCCTGCTCGAGGCGATGGAGAGCGGCCGCGTCTCGGTCGAAGGTCGCACGCTCGAACTGGGCAAGCCGTTCATCGTGCTCGCGACGCGCAACCCGATCGAGTTCCACGGCACGTTCCCGGTCCCCGAAGCCGCGCTGGACCGCTTCCTGGTCCGCGTCGAACTCGACTACCCGGAGGCCGCGTTCGAGCTCGGCCTCTACGCCGGCGCCGATCCCGAGCGCACGCTCGCCGACCTGCAGCCGGTCGTCGACCTCGCCGAGTTGCTGGCGCTGCGG
The DNA here is from genome assembly GCA_964392555.1 of uncultured candidatus Brocadiaceae bacterium. Classification (GTDB taxonomy): domain Bacteria; phylum Planctomycetota; class UBA1135; order UBA1135; family UBA2386; genus CAYMRG01. Next base: position 2,192 of record CAYMRG010000037.1, on the reverse strand, counting down.
GACGCGGCCGAGCGGATCGCCGTGCGCGAACCGATCGCCGAATACGTCTACCGCGTCGTCCAGGCGACGCGCGGCGACGCCGAGGTGCAGCTCGGCGCGAGCCCGCGCGCGGCGCTGGCGTGGCTGCGCTGCGCGAAGGTCAAGGCGCTCGCCGACGGCCGCGACTACCTGGTGCCCGACGACCTGAAGGCGCTCGCGGTGCCGGCGCTGGCGCATCGCGTGTTCGTCCGCCATGGCGGCGATGCGCGGGCGCTCGTCGAACGCGTCGTCGCCGCCACCGAGGTGCCGCTCTGACGGCACGCCGACCGTGCGGATCCGCCCCACCGAGCTCGGACTGAAAGGCCTGGCGCTGTTCGCCGGCCTCGATCTGGCGTTCCTCGCCACCAGCTACAGCAACCTGTTCTTCCTGATGCTGGTGTTCTGCTGCGCGCTCGGCGGACTCGGGCTGTGGTGGACGTTCGCCAACCTGCGTGGCGTGACCGTGCACCTGCTGCCGGTGGCGGCCGGCGCCGCGGCCGAACCGCGCCCCGTGCAGCTCGCGGTGTCGTGCGGGCGACGCCCGCGCTTCGACCTCGCGTTCGCGGCGCGCTGCGGCGATCGCCTGCTCGATCTGACGCACCTGATGCACGCCGACGACGACGCGACGGTCACGGTGACGCTGCCGGCGCTGCCGCGCGGCGTCCACGCGTGCAGCGCGATCGCGATCACGTCGCGCTATCCGTTCGGCCTGTTCCGCGCCACGCGCACGATCGCGCAGCAGGTCGAGGTCGTCGCCTGGCCACGGCCGACCGCGCCGGCAGGCGCTGCGGGCCGCGACGGCCGCAGCGAACACCAGGCACCGGTCGGCACGCCGGGCCTGACGCTCGCCGGGCTGCGCCCGTTCCGCCACGGCGACGGCCCCGGCGACGTGCACTGGAAGGCGACCGCCCGCCGCGGCACACCGGTGGTCAAGGAACGCGAGCGCGAACGCGGCGATCGCGCGACGCTGTGGCTCGATCGCCGCGCCGACGGCGAACGGTTCTAGCGCGCTCTGGCGCTCGCCGCCGGCTTCGTGCTGCAGGCGCACGAGCACGGCCGCGCGCTGCAGCTCGTCGGCCAGGACGTCGACCTCGCCGCCGGCCCCGCGCGCGGCCAGCGCGACGCGGCGCTGCGCTGGCTCGCGAACGCGACGTCGTTGCCGGCCGACGCGCCGGCACCGCCGGCCCTCGCGCCGGACGCGATCGATCTCGTGCGGCTCGGCGAGGCGGAGGCGGCCAGTGGCTGAAGCGCTGTTCCCGCTGCTGCTCGCCCTGACGCTGCTCGACCTAGGCTTCGTGCATGCCTGCGACGTCGTCGCCGGCACCGAACTGCTGCCGCTCTGGCTGCTCGCGGCCGGGTCGCCTTGGCTGCGCCGGCTGCAGCGGTTCACCGCCTACCGCGCGCTGTGGAACCTCGGCGTGCTGCTGGTGTTCGCGCTGCTCGTCCGGCATGCGACGACGACCGGCCTGCTGCACATGCTCGAGGACGGGCTGCTGCTGGCCATCCTCTGCCAGGTCCACCTGATCAACAACATCGGTGCGCGCCAGCGGCCCGACCTGGTGTTCTTCAATTCGCTGCTGATCACGTTCGTCACGAGCTTCTTCGCGCCGGACCTGTCGTGGTCGGGCCTGTTCGCGGCGCACGCGATGGTGCTCGTGCCGAGCCTCCAGGTCTACGCGATCGCGCGGCGCCAGCCCGACCTCGACGGCCGCAGCCTGCGCCGCATCCTGCGCGACAGCCTGCCGCGGACCGCGGTCGTCGGCGTGGTCACGGCGCTGGCGTTCGTCCTGGTGCCGCGCGACTTCCGCCGCGAAGGCTGGCTGGGCGAGGCCCTGGCGCTGAGCGGCCAGGCCGCCAGCGGTCCGACCGAGCGGATCCAGCTCGACGACGAACGCGCCTCGCGGCTCGACAACCGCGTCGTCATGCAGCTCAGGCCGTCGTCGGGCGAAGCCGCCGACGTGCCTTCCCACTGGCGGCAGATCGCCTTCGTGCGCTTCACCGGCGCGAGCTGGCTGCCGCAGGAAGCGGGCGAACTCGGCGGCCGGCTCGCCACCGATCCGGCGTGGCAGATCGACCGCACCGGCGGCTGGTCGCGCGTGCTGCCCGTGCCGCGGCAGGAACCGCCGGCGGTCGCGGTCCGTGTCGATCGGGAAGGTGGTGAGGTACAGTTCGAG
>CAYMRG010000036.1:15318-16872 GCA_964392555.1 uncultured candidatus Brocadiaceae bacterium | reverse complement strand
GCTCGCAGCGATCAAAGGCGACGAGGTGGTCGTCGACTACCACCTCGACATGGATCTCTCGGGCGCCAAGCTGCCGGCCGGCATGAAGATGGAGGTCGAGTCGGCGAAGGGCTCGGCGACGACGACGCTCGACAGCTTCGCGCCGGTCAGCTCGGTCATGGAGATGCACCTGACGATGGCCGGCGACAAGGCGCCGGGGGCGATGAAGATGGTCATGCGCCAGACCATGAAGCGGATCCCCACGCCGGCGCCGAAGGCCGCGAAGCCCGCGGCCGAGAAGGACGAGAAGCCCGCGAAGGCCGGCAAGTAGTTCGGCGAAGCCCCGGTGGGGCGCTTTGCGACGCGTCGCAGGCCGCGTAGTTTGCGACGACCATGCGCTCCACCTCACGCCTGACGCGCCGGGGCTTCCTCGGCGCCGGCGCCGCTGCGGCGGCGGTCCCGTTGTTCGCGCCGAGCCGTTTGTTCGGCCCCGCGTCACCCGGCAACGCCCTGCGCATCGGCTGCATCGGCGTCGGGCGCATGGGCACCGGCGACCTGAAGGCGGCGATGACCTGCGGCCTCGACGACGCGGTCAACGCCCGCATCGTCGCCGTCTGTGACCTCGACCGCACGCGCGCGGTCGCGGCGCGCGAGCTGGTGCTCTCGACGTATGCGAAGAAGCTCGCTGGCCCGGCGCCCGAGGTCGGCGTCTACCGCGACTATCGCGAACTGCTCGCACGCGAGGACGTCGACGCGGTGACGATCTCGACGCCGGACCATTGGCACGCGCTGTGCGCGATCGCCGCGGCGAACGCGAAGAAGGGCATCTACCTGCAGAAGCCGATGACCTATTCGCACGCCGAGGGGCAGCAGCTCGTCGCCGCGGTGCGCCGGAACGGGGTCGTGCTGCAGGTCGGCTCGCAGCAGCGCTCCGACGCGCGCTTCCGCAGGGCGTGCGAGCTGGTCCGCAACGGCCGGCTCGGCAAGCTGCAGAAGATCGAGGTCTACCTGCCGCCCGACCAGGGCACCGGCGATCCCAAGCAGACGCCGCCGCCGGCGGGGTTCGACTTCGATGCGTGGCTCGGTCCGACCGAGGCGGTGCCGTATGCCGAGCAGGGCGTGCACCCGCGCTCGGCCGACGACGGCAAGCCGAACTTCTCGCGACCGGGCTGGCTGCAGATCCGCCGCTACTGCCTCGGCATGATCACCGGTTGGGGTTCGCACATGAACGACATCGCGCAATGGGGCCACGGCGGCGACGTCGACGGCGGGCCGGTGTCGATCGAGGCGAACGCCGAGTTCCCCGACCGCGGCTTGTTCGACGTGCACACGACGTTCCAGGCGACGCTGCGCTACGCCGACGGCGTCGAGCTCCTGCAGCAGACCGGCGATCCGGCCGGCGTGCGCTTCGTCGGCGAGCGCGGTTCGATCTGGGTGCAGCGCGGCAAGCTCACCGCCGACCCCGCCGCGATCCTCGACGAGCCGCTGGGCGACGGCGCCCTGCGCCTCTACGCCAGCGACGACCACTGCCGCGACTGGCTCGCCGCGGTGCGCAGCGGCAAGGATCCGATCTGC
>CAYMRG010000036.1:0-15308 GCA_964392555.1 uncultured candidatus Brocadiaceae bacterium | reverse complement strand
ACCGCAGCAACACGGTCTGCATCCTGACGCACATCGCGATGCGGCTCGGTCGCAAGCTGCAGTGGGATCCGCGGGCCGAGCGCTTCGTCGGCGACGACGCGGCGAACGCGATGCTCGACTATCCCCACCGCGCACCGTGGACGTTGTGAGGACCGCCATGCACCCGACACCCCGCTCCGGTCTCGAGCTCGTTCGCGACGACGCGGCGCACACCGTCACGTGCCGCGACGGCGACCACGTCATCGTCGCCTGGTGCCACGCCGACGAGCTCGCGATCCCGCACTGGTTTCCGCTGCGCAGCCCCTCGGGCAAGGACCTCGTCGAGGAGTTCCCCGAGAAGGATCCGCACCATCGCGCGATGTGGATCGCCGACCGCGTGCAGCTCGGCGACGGCCCCGACGTCGACTTCTACCACTGCTGGAAGAACCTCGTCGACGCGAAGGACAAGACGAAGGGCTACAAGCACTTCATGCGCCAGGTCGCGATGCCGACCTGCGAAGTGCGCGACGGTCGCGGGCATCTGCGCACGCAATTGCGCTGGCTCGTCGACGGCAGGCAGCCGGTGCTCGACGACGACCGCACGCTGGTCGTGACGTCGCTCGGCGCGGGCGAGGCGCTGCTCGACCTCACGTGGTCGCTGACGGCGAACTATGGCGCGGTCAAGTTCCACAGCGACTGGATCCACTACGCGTGGCCCTACCTGCGCGTGCATCCGCGCTTCTGTGCCAACGGCGGCGGCGTGCTCGTCGACGACGTCGGTCGGCGCACGCAGGCGGCGACCAACGGCCAGTTCGCGAACTGGGTCGACTACAGCAACACCATCGACGGCGTCGCCGAGGGCGTGGCCGTGTTCCTGCCGCAGGACGGCGAATGGCGGAAGTGGCTGACGCGCGACTACGGCACGTTCGGGCCGCGTCGGCCGGAGCCATGGAACGGCACGAAGTTCACGCTGGCGCAGGGCGAGGCCGTCACCGGCAAGGTGCGGCTGTTCGTCCACCGCGGCGACGCCGCGAGCGAGAGCATCCGCATGCGGTATCGCGACTGGGTGGAGGGGCGGTGAACCGTCGCGAGTTCCTCGGCGCGGCGGGAGGGTCGCTGGCCGCGGTCGGCGTGGGCGCGGCGAGCGGCTGCGCAGCGACGGGTGGCCAGGCGCCGGTGGCGAGCGCCGCCGGTCGCGACGGCGCGGCGATCGCGCGCATCGCGCTGTATCCGGTGCGCTACCCGATGACCGGCTACTTCAAGTTCTTCACCGGCCCGCACGGCGGGGCAGGGCGCGCGGCCGTGCTCGTCGAGATCACGGCCGAGGACGGCACGGTCGGCTGGGGCCAGTCGGTGCCGATCGCGAAGTGGAGCGACGAGACGCTCGAGACCGCGACCGTGGCGCTGCGCGAGTACTTCGCGCCGGCGCTGCAGGGGCTCACGGTGGCGACGCTCGACGACATCGCCACCGCCCACCGCGCGCTCGACGCGGCGATCGCGCCGGGGTTCTCGACCGGCATGCCGATCGCGCGCGCCGGCCTCGACATCGCGCTGCACGATCTGATCGCGCGCCGCGCCGGCGTGCCGCTCGCCGCGCTGTGGGGGCGCAAGGCCGAAGGTCGCCTGACGCTGAGCTGGACCGTCAACGTGCAGCAGCTCGACGACGTCGATGGCCTGGTCGCCGCCGGTCGCGCGCGCGGCTACCGCCACTTCAACATCAAGGTCGGCCCCGACCCGACGTTCGACGCCGCGCTGGCCAAGGCCGTGCGCCGCGCCGCGCCCGAGGCATTCCTGTGGGCCGACGCCAACGGCGGCTACGGGCTCGATGCGGCGCTGCGCGCGGCGCCAGCGCTCGCCGCCGCTGGCGTCGACGTGCTCGAGTCGCCGCTGCGGCCCAACCGCCTCGCCGGCTACCGCGAGCTGAAGCGCCAGGGCGCGCTGCCGATCCTGATGGACGAAGGCGTCACGACCGTCGACGACCTGCGCGAGTTCCACCAGCTCGGCATGCTCGACGGCGTCGCGATGAAGCCGTCTCGCTGCGGCGGCCTGATGTCCTGCCGCGCGCAGATCGAGTACTGCGAGCAGAACGGCCTGCTGTGGCTCGGCAGCGGCCTCACGGATCCCGACCTGTCGCTCGCCGCGACGCTGCAATTGTTCGCGGCTTACGGCCTGCGCAAGCCGGCGGCGTTGAACGGCCCGCAGTTCCTGACCGCGGATGCGCTGCGCGCGCCGATCGCGGTCGTCGACGGCGAGATCGTCGTGCCCGCGGGGCCGGGTCTCGGCGTCGAGGTCGATCGCGACAAGCTGCGTGCGCTGGCGGGCTGACGCGCCGCTCCCACCACGCTGCGCCGGGTCGCGGTTACCGCACGATCGCGAGCGAAGGGTTCGTCAGCACGAACGCGGAACTCGCGTTCCAGGCGAACGCCTGCCACGCGATCGCGGCACCGGCCAGGCTCGTCGAGGTCGGCAGGACGATCGATGCGGTCACCGGAGCCGCGCTCTGCTGCACGGCGAGGGCGCGGACCGAAGCCGTGACGGGATCGAGCCACAGCGCGTCGGTCGAGCCCGGCAACGACCAGGGCGCCGCCGGCTGCGCCGCGCACAGCGCCACGGCGTCACCGGCTGCGGTTGCCACCGTCGCGACCATGGTGCCGCCCGGCGGTGCGTTCGTGCTGACGACCATGGGCATCGGCGTGACCGTGGCGCCGCCGTAGATCGGCGGTGTGGCCGTCGACTGTACGACGACGCGCGGGTCGAGCAGCAGGGTCGCCTGAAAGATCACAGCTGCCGGCACGGCATACGGCACCGCCGGGCCGCTGGCGAGCAGACCATCGAGCATGCGCACCGTACCTTGGAAGGTGCGGAGAGCCTCGCCGGGCGTCAAACCCGAGGCGCCCGACCCACCGCCATGCAGCTGGGTCGCGCCGACGATGCGCACGTCGGCGTGGTGGGTGGGGAGGGCCTGCGTGGCCGCAACCGGCCACCCCATGATGGTCGTTCCGGGGCAGCCCCCCCGGATGCAGCTGTCGATCAGCACCGTGCTCTGGTTCAAGACCACGTAGAACAACGAGGAATCGCGCAGAACCAATTGGCTGCAGTTGAGCACGGCGAGTGAGGCCGGAAAGCTCGAGAAGCCGCCGAACGTCGGCGGCAGCGGCTGCACGACCGGGGGTCCGGTGATGTCGGTGATCGCGACGAGGCCCAGGCAATCGGCGATCGACAGCCCATACAACGCGTTCGGCGGTTGCAGCAGCGTGAAGCCGGCGAACACCGTCGTCTGGTTGGCCAGCGAGTTCTCGAAGCGTGCCGTGCCGAGCACCGCAGCGCCGGCGTCGCCGAGGATCGTCAGGCCCTTCTGGTGGACGGTGAACGCCGCATAGGTCCCGGGTCGGACCAGCAACCGGGCGCCGTCGGGAACCGCCGCGACCGCCGCCGCGATGCTGGTGAAGTTCGTGCCGGGACCGCCCGCGGCATCGACCACGAAGGTCTGGGCGGACAAAGTGCCGTGCAGGGAAGGCAGCGCCATCGAAACGAGGATCGAAACAAGTCTGCGCATGGCGCCTGGATCCTATCGTGGCCCGGAGCTCCTGGGGCGAGGGCGGGCCAGGGCCCCCGTCAGCCTCACGCGTCCGCCGCGGCCGCGGCCGGCGCGGCCTTCGCCTTCGCCCGCGCGCCAAGCCGCGCAACCACCACCTGCAGCGCGATGGCGGCGAACACGAACACCAGCGGCCGCACCGGCTGCAGGTAGCGCGGATCGGGGATCACCGGCACGTAGGCGAGCGTGGCGAGCACCGCGACCAGCGCCAGCGCGCGGCGGCCGAACACTTCACCATCGCCGCGCCGCCGCACGGCGGCGACCAGCGCGGCGATCGCAGCCAGCACCATCACCGGCGCGTGCAGCCAGCGCATCGCGACGTGCGTCGCCTGCACCACCGGCTGGTTGTCGTAGGGCGAGTTCGCCACCTCGTAGACGCAGACGTCGCGGCCCTGCACGAGCGGCCAGCTCCACAGCCAGATCGGCTTCTCCAGCGCATACCAGGTGGCGTAGCGCAGCGGCTCGGCGGCGATGCGCGGACCGAGGACGTGCCATAGGGAGCGCCACGATCCGGCCATCGCCGGCTGCTCGGGATCCTCGCGGTAGGGGAAGCCGAACATCTGCGGGTCGCGGAACACCATCCCCGGATAGCTGCCGTGGCTGACCGAAGCGACCGCACGCTGGCTGCCGGTACAGGCGAGCCGGGTCGTTTGGTTGCGCAGCGTCCAGGCGGCGAACGGCAGCAGACCCACGGCGAGCGCGAGCAGCGCGCGACGGCGATCGACGCGCCAGACCGACCATGCGGCGACCAGCGGCAGGAACACGTAGGCCTCGTTGCAAAGCGTTGCGAGACCGAGCAGCGCCGCCCCGGCGACGAACCGGCGGGTTCCAGCGGCGCCACCACACAGCCAGAGGCCGGCGGTGACGACGAACGTCGTGACGCACTCGGTAAGCACGAACGCGCTGCTGACGACGAGGTGCGGGCTCAGCGCGCAGAGCGACGCGGCGGCGATCGCCGGGCCGAAGCCGACGAAGCGGCGCGCGAGGTGGTGGCACAGCAGCACGGTCAGTGTGCCGAGCACGACCTGCCCGGCGATCGCGAGCGTCGGCCAGCCGTCGCCGCCGAGCCAGCGGCACGCCGCGAGGAACAGCGGATACCCCGGCGAGCGGAACGAGTCCGGCGCCGGCGGGTTCGCCGTCGCCAGGGAGAACGTGCCGTGGTCGACGAGGTTGGCGGCGTACTGCGCGTATTGCCCGGCGTCGGCGCGCAGCGGCGAAACGACGCGGCCCATCGCCACGAAACCGATGCGCAGCGCGGCGGCGACCGCCACGACGATGCCGACCGCTGCTGCCCGTTCGCCTGTTCGCACACCGTCTCATCGGCAGTTCAGGGGGCCGGGGGTGCGGCAATCCGTGCCGTTCGGCAGCGGTCCGCGCGCTCCGCACCCTCACTTCACCGGATCGGCGCGTCGTTCGATCTCGGCCTGCACGCCGCGGGCCAGAGCCAATTCGCGGGCGGTCGCCGGTGTGGCCGCGAGAGCTTCGATGGCCGTGGCGATCGCCGTTCGTGCCGCGGCGAGGTCGCCGTTCCGCAGCTGGCAGCGCGCCAGCACGAACGCCGTACGGCCGGTTGCGGCGGCATCGGGCGCGGGCGTCGCGCGGTGGATCGCCAGCGCGCTCTCGAGCAGAGGTGTGGCCGTGGCGCAATCGCCGCGGTCGAAGCAGAACACGGCCCAGCCGTACTGGGCCTCGGCCAGCGCCGCGTCACGGCCGCACGCCGCGCGCAGCGCGACGGCGCGCTGCCACAGTGCAGAGGCCTCTTCGTCGTCGCCGCGGGCGTGCAGCCGCGCCGCGAGCTGGCCGATCGCCGCCGCCACGGCGGGGTGCTCGCTGCCCGACGTCTGCTGCAGCAGGTCGATCGCTTCGCGCAGGCACGCGACCGCGCGCTCGTCGGCGCCGGCGGCCGCGTGCATCGTGGCGACGCTGGCGAGCAGGTTGCCCAGCTCGCGCGCGCCGTCGCGACCGAGTTCGCGGTAGCCGTGTTCGGCGCGCGCCGCGAGCGCGAACGCCGCGTCGTGCTCGCCCTGCCGCCACAACGCGAACGCCAGGTTCGCGCACGTCTGCGCGGTCAGCGCATGGTCTTCGCCGAGCACCTCGGTGCGCAGTCGCGCCGCCTCGCGCAGTTCGTCGACCGCGGTCGCGACATCGCCGAGGTCGAGGTGGACCAGCGCGAGGTTGTTGAGGCTTTCGGCCTGCGGCAGCCTGGCGTGGTCGTCGCACCGGCGTTCGGCCAACGCGAGCCGGTGCATGGCCTCGGCATCGCGCAGGGCGCCGAGGTTGCGCAGGCAGGTGGCGAGGTCGTTGGCGATCGCCGCCACCGTGTCGTCGCCGGACCGGCAGGCGGCGCGCTGCAGCCGCAGCGCATCGTCGAGTTCCCGAGCCGCCCCGGTGAAGTCGCCGCGCGCATGGTGCCACTGGCCGAGCGAGCGCAGCGAGGCGGCGTAGTCGAGCGAGGTGGTGCCGAATTCGGCTGCGCGGGTCGCCAGCGCCCGACGGAACAACGTCGCCGCGTCGTCGTCGAGATCGAGCCGCATGCAGACGTGGCCGAGCACGTCGAGCAGGTTGCCGCGAATGCGCGGTATGCCGGCGAACTGGCGCTCGACGCGGGCGGCGTGGGCGAGCACCCGCTGCCGCGCCGACTCGCGTTCGGCCGCGTCGCGCGTCGGCGAAGTAGGCAGGAACGCATCCATCAGGAAGTCGGCGACGTTGTGGAACGAGGCGGATTCCTCTGCCGCGATCGCGGCTTCGTCGCGCGCGCGGCGTTCGCTGCGCTGCGACAGCGCAAGACCGGTGGCCAGCGCGCCGACGACGAGCAGGCCGGCCGCCACGGCGAGGCGGTGGCGCAGGACGAACTTCGCGACCCGGTAGCCGACCGTCGGCGCGTGTGCCCGGACCGGTTGCCCGCCGAGGCAGCGTTCGAGATCCTGCGCCAGCTCGTGGACCGACGGGTAGCGCTGCGCCGGATCGACGTGCAGTGCGGCGGCGACGATCGCATCGAGGTCGCCGCGCAGCGCGGCGACATGGCGGGCGGGCGTCGTGCCGCAGGCCATCGCGAGTGCCGTGCGCTCGGCAGGCGGCAGCGCCGCGAGCATCTGGCTCGCCGGCGCCGGCCGACGCGCCTTCGCCGCGGCCAGCCAGTCGCCGCCGGCGGGCTCGTCGGTGAACAGGCGCCGCCCGAGCAGCAGCTCGGCGAGCACCACGGCCAGCGCGTAGACGTCGTGGCCGGTGGTCGCGGGTTCGCCGGCGAGCTGCTCGGGGCTCGCGTAGTGGGGTGTGGCTGCCGCGAGTCCGGCGCCGTCCTCGCCGAGCACCCTGGCCACGCCGAAATCGAGCAGGCGCGGTCGTCCTGGCTCGTCGACCAGGATGTTCGCGGGCTTCAGGTCGCCGTGGACCAGCAGGCGCTGGTGGGCGAACTGCACCGCCGCACAGACCTGCAGGAACAACCGGATCCGCGCCGACAGCGACAGGTGATGGCGCTCGCAGTAGCGGTCGATCGGCTCGCCGCGCACGAACTCCATGACGAAGTACGGTGCGCCATCGGCGGTGGTGCCGCCGTCGAACAGGCGCGCGATGCACGGATGCTGCAGCGAAGCGAGCAGCCGCCGTTCCTCGGCGAAGCGCTGGCGCAGCGCGTCGTCGACGCGGTCGACGCGGATCCGCTTGATCGCCACCTCCTGCTCGAACAGCCCGTCGCAGCGCTCGCCGCGGTAGGCCGTGCCCATGCCGCCGCTCGCGACCTGCGCCGTCAACCGGTAGGGACCGAGCGTCGTGCCGACAAGCGGATCCGTGCCGGCGCCGCCGATCGCCTCCAGACGCGACACGGGATCGTCGCCGGGCGCGTCGCCGGCGAGCAGACGTTCGACTTCGGCGCGCAGGTCGCGATCGGCGCCGCATGCTGCGGCGAGCGCCGCGTCGTGCTGCGCCGCCGGCAGATCCGCCACGCGCTCGAAGACCGCCTGGACGAGCTGCCAGCGCGCCGGGTTCATGCGTCCTCGCCCCCGCAGCGCGAGCGCAGCCAAGCGCGCGCGATGCGCCATTCGCGTCGCACCGTCGCCGCCGAGCAGCCCAGCGCGTGCGCCAGCTCGTCCTGTGCCAGGCCGCCGAAGAAGCGCAGTTCGACCAGTCTGGCCTTGCGCGGATCGAGCTCGGCGAGCTGCTGCAGGACCTCGTCGAGCATCAGCAGGTCGTGGTCGTCGAGGCCCGTGCGCTGGTCGATCACGTCGGTCGCCAGGTGCTGCAACGGTCCGCCCCGCTTGTGCGCGGCGCGCCGCCGAGCATGCTCGACGAGCACGCGGCGGATGGCGGTCGCGGCCGCGGCGAAGAACCCGGCGCGATCGACCGGCGTGGCGCGGCCGGCGACCAGGCGCAGGTAGGCCTCGCCGACCAGGGCCGTGGGCTGGAGCGTGTGGCTGCGCCGCTCCTTCGCCATCTCCCGCTCCGCGAGCCCTCGCAGTTCGTCGTAGAGCAGCGCCATCAGCTGATCGGCAGCTGCCCGGTCGCCGGCCTGCGCCGATTCGAGGATGTCGCGGAGGTCGCTCATGCGCCGCGGCGACTGTAACCCGAGACCCGCGCGAGGCGGCTCGGGGTGTGCCAAGGCCGGAATTCTGATCGCCGGAGCACGCTGCTGGCGCATGACCGGAAGTCCCCGCGAACGCCGGCCCCGCCCGGTCCGAGGTCCCATGCCTGCACTGCCATCCCATCGCCTGGTTCTTCCCCTCCTGCTCACCCTGGCCGCGCCGGTCCTCGCGCAGGGTTCGGTCGTCGAGGATTGGACGCAAACCGTCACGCTGTCCGGATCGCAGATCCACGGCGTGATGGGCGCCCGCGACGCCACCGGTGCGATCTACGTGACGGGCCACAATCCCTATGACCGCATCGTCACCGCGAAGTTCGCGGCCGACGGCACCCCACTCTGGCAGCAGACGTTCCAGCAGCCGAGCCTGCACTTCCAGGCGTCGTGGCTGACCGTCGATCCGTTCGGCGACGTGCTGGTCAGCGGTTACCAGGTCTCGACGTCGACGACCCAGCCGCTGGGGCTCGTCCTGCTGAAGTACGACCCCGCCGGCAACCTGCTCTGGTCCGACGTGGTCAGCGGTCTGGCGAACGTCTACTACCGCGTCGCTGCCGACGCGAACGGTGACGTCGTGGCCGTCGGCGTCGCGCCGGCGATCCAGCCAGGTGGCCTCGTGCGCAAGTACTCGCGCACCGGCACGGTGCTTTGGGATGCGCCGGTCGCGGGTCGCGTCGTCGGCCTCGCGATCGATGCCGCGGGCACGATCTTCGTCGCCGGCAATGCGGCCACGACGCTGACCGTCAGCGCCTTCACCCCCGGCGGCAGCCAGCTCTGGACCCACACGCAGGCCAATGCCACCGGTGCCACCGACGTCGCGCTGGCGCCGAACGGCGACGTCTACGTCTCGGGAGCCTTGCTCAGCGCGACGACGTCGGACAAGAGCCTGATCCTGAAGTTCGCGTCGGGCGGGGCGCTGCAATGGGCGCAGAACTACCAGGGGACGCAGGCGCGGCGGCTCGCCGTCGACCACCAGGGCGATGTCGTGTTCATCGCGGCGGCTTCACCGGGCGGCGGCTACTTCAACTGGCAGACGCGCAAGGTGACGCCGGCCGGCGCAACCTTGTGGCTCGCGACCTACGACCATCACGCTTACAACGACGAGATCCCGAACGCGCTGGCGATTGGCCGCGGTGACGAGGTCTACGTGACCGGGCAGGGCGGGCCGGGGCCGACTTCGGGAACGCTCAGCTACCAGCGCCAGGTGACCGTGCGCTACTCGCGCTTCGGCAGCGAGGAGTGGGTGGGGTCGAGTTTCACGTCGTCCAACGGTCTCGGCCTCGTCCTGCAGGAGGATGGTTCGGTCGCGACCGTCGGCCAGTCGACCTTCACGGTGTTCCACTACCGGCAGCGCGGCGTCTGGTGGTCCCTCGACGGCGCGCTGGCGGGCGCGAGGACGCCGCAACTCGCGGGCAGCGGCTCGCCGGTGGCCAACGCGCCGGTGCAGATCGAGCTGACGCAGGGAGCGCCGAATGCGCCCGTCTGGCTGGTGGCCGGATTCAGCCGCGTCCAGACACCGTTCCTCGGCGGGACGCTCGTTCCGGCGCCGGACCTGGTGCTGTTCGCCGCGACCAACGGCAGCGGTTCGCTCGCGGTGCCGCTCGCCTGGCCCGCGGGCCTGCCGGCGGGGCTCGAGATCACGCTGCAGGCCTGGCTCGTCGATGCGGCCGCGCCACAGGGCTACGCCGCGAGCAACGCCCTGGTGGCGATCTCCGGCTGACGGGTCGGCGTCGGTCGCCGGCGGCACGCTGTGGATTTTCGAGGCCCGCCATGGGTCTCCGGACGCAACGGGATGTCCCCGGCCGAACTCGTCGGATGTGCAGCCGACGCGGCTGGGGCAGACCTCTGTGTCCAGGAGACACCATGAATCATCTGCTTCGCAAGGCCGCGGCCGCGACGGCCACCCTGTTGGTCGTGCACGTGGGTTCGGCGAACCTGCTGACGGCGCAATCCGTCATCACTCCGATTCCGCTCACCCTGAACGGTAACCGGGCGATGCACGTCGCCAATCGTCTGACGATGGGACAGACCGAGGCGCTCGTGACCTCGCTGACCGGTCCCACGGCCAACGCCTTGGCTTGGATCTCCAGCCAGCTGAATCCCAACTTCGCGGCGGAGAACGCGGACGTGGCGCCGCTGCTGGCTGCGATCGGCGTGCCGGCAGGTCCGGTCAACCCTGGGGATGGCCATACATTGGACCAGCTCCGCGACGGCATGCACGTCTATGGCGTGCTCTCGGACTGGCAGCTCGCCGCGCGCATGGGGTACTTCTGGGACCGCCATTTCAACACGTTCGGCCCCGGCGTGGCCGCATACATCACGGCTGCCTATGCGGTGACCCCGGCCGAGGGCCAGAACCTCACGGCGAGGCTCGAGTGGATCGACTACGAGTACTACCGCCAGCACGCGCTCGGGACGTTCCGCGACCTCCTCGGTCACACGACCTTCAGCGCGGCGATGATGATCTACCTGGACACCGTCGCCAACAGCTGCAATACCGGCGGCCCGAACGAGAACTACGGGCGCGAACTCATGGAGCTGTATTCGCTGGGGCCGACCTACGTGCCGACCGGCGTGGCCAACTACACCGCGAGCGACCTCGACATCGTCTCGCGCATCTGCGCCGGCTGGCGGCTGAGTGGCGATGGGTACCTCAATCCCTTCACCGCTGTCTTCAATCCCGCGTTCCACTGCACGTTCAACCAGGCGATCTTCGGCACGTCGGGGGTGGGGACCTTCCAGGCGAACACCAACACGACGCTCGATCAGTTGCTCGACCATCTCTGCGCGTCGGCGGCCTGCCAGGACTTCATCTGCCGGAAGCTCATGACGGAGTTCCTCGGTGACGGCAGCGACGTGACCTACCCGAACGTCCTCACCAACATGAAGGGCCAATGGGGCACGCAGGGCAACATCGCGGCCGTCCTGAATTCCCTGTTCCACTCGGGCGAGTTCCTGAGCGGGCCGACGAAGTGGACGCGGGCCAAGACGCCGTACGAGTCCGTCGTCGCCCACGTCCGCATCTGGAACGGCTCGTTCCACAGCCCCGGCACGGGCGTGCTGGATCCCACGCGCGTTCCCGGCCTGAAGAACTGGACGGCCGCCATCGGCGAGACGCTGTTCTCGTTCCAGACTCCGGACGGCTTCGCACTGGAGAGCAACCAACAGCCCGGCAGCAGTGTCCTGTTGGAGACCTGCAAGATGTTCTCGGATACCTATTACAGCAAGGCGGTGGTTCCGCCATCCGCTCCACCCGGCACCCTGCCGTACTCGCGCGGCATCAATTTCCCGATTGCCGCATGGGTGACGGCGAGCCTCGGCGCCTCCAACAACAACCCGGCGGCCGTTGCGACGCTGTTCCTCAATCGCGCCTATGGCAGCAAGTGGACGGCCACCGATCTCACGGCCGTAACACAGTCGTTGTCCGTAGACGTCAATGGCAACGCCGGGCCGCTGAATCCGGCGAACCCCAACGATTACGCGGCACGCCTCGGACAAGGCGTGATGGCGACCATGTCCATGACCACGGCCTTCCTTCGCTGAGCACGACCATGACCACCTTCAATCGTCGAGACCTTCTCCGGGCGGGCGGCATGGGCGCCGCGTTCTCCGCCTTCTCCGCCTTTGCGAAGGCGTCCTCCCCGCTGCGCATCCTGCAGCGCTGCAACCCGCTCGCTCCGCAAGCCCTCACGGATCCTCGGCTGCTGACGATCTTCCTGCGCGGTGGCCACGACGGCGTCTACACCGTCGTGCCCGTGGGCGATACGTCGTACCCGACGGCCCGCCCGACGCTGCAGCCGGCCACCGTGGCCTTGCCAGGGACGACCTTTGCCAGTCTGAATGCGGACTACAGCGAGCTGCTGCCGATCTGCAACGCCGGCAGGGCTGCCTTCATCCACCAGGCCGGCAATCCGACCGGCGCACGTTCGCACTTCGTCGAGATGCAGATCTTCGAGGGTGGCGTCACCACGGCCCCGCTGCGCGACGATGGCGTGATCGCGCGTCTGCGGGCCAATGGCGCATTCGGCAGCAGCGTCGGTCCGGTCTACGGCGCCAGCATCTCGCAGCGGATGCAGCAGCTCTATCGCGGTTTCGTGCCCGCCGAGCTGATGGCGCACGTGAGCTACCTGCCGAACTACACGCTCGGATCCGCGCCGATCGCCAACCGCCAGCGTGACGCATTGGCCACGCACCTGAGCCAGACGCCGTCGGGCCCGATCGAACCGTTCCTCGATGCGGTCGGTGAATACGTTGCGGCCACCGAGGCGGTGATCCCGATCGTGCCCTTCGCGCACGACCCGATCAACTTCCCGACCACCGACGTCGAGGCGATTGCGGCAGGCCTGCCCACGGGGGGGACCTCGGGGCCCGGCCAGAGCTTCCTCGGCTACTGCGAGCAGGCGCTCGCCCTGCTGACGAGCACGACCGCGGGCTGCCAGGCGGTCGGTATCGAGATGGGGGCCTGGGACACGCACAACAACCAGGCTGCGGAGCGCGGGCCGCTCGACCGGTACCTCGCCCACGGGATCCGCGCACTGTACGACCAGCTCGCCGCCGCCGGTGTGACCAACTGCGTCATCCTCGTCATGTCGGAGTTCGGCCGCACGGCCAAGGAGAACAGCAACACGGGCACCGACCACGGGATCGGCGGCCTGATGATGGCGTTCGGCCCGCGCGTGATCGGCGGTGTCTACAACTGCCGCCGCAACGCCGGCCTCGGGGCCCAGTGGGTTGCTCTCAACTCCGCGCCGAACAACGCCGTGCCGGTCGCCACGGACTTCCGGCTCATCTATTCGGAGTTGTTCACCAAGCTGTTCTCGCTCTCGCCAACCCTGCTCGCCACCGTGGGGCCCGTCTACCCGCCCGGGCGGTTCGGGGGCTGCTTGGTCGGACCGCCCGCCGCGGGGCCGGCCCGGCCGCCCGCGGCGCCGGGGCATCGTGGCGCCACGGGGTCCGTGGTGGTGCGGAAGCTTCGTGAGGGGGGCTCGTCCCAGGACGGGCCCGTGCTACTGTCCGACCCTCCGAGGCAGACCCCATGGTTTCGAGCGACCCCATCCTGCGCCCTCTCGCCGCTCTCTGTGCGGCCATCGCCGCGGCCGCCGTCGGCCTCGCCCAGACGCCGGTCACGGGCAGACCGGTGGTCCTGCGCCCGCTGACTCCCACGGCTGGCACGGCTGCCACACCGGCGCGGCTGGTGACGACGGCGCAGCCTGGGCAGCCCCAGGATCCTCAGCAGGTGCCGCAGGACCCCGCCAAGCCCGCCGATCCGGCCGCTGCGGCCAAGGCTGCCGAACAGGCCGCGGCGCAGCAGCGGTTGCAGAAGTGGCTGCAGTTGCAGTTCGACCGCCGCCCGTCGACGGTGCTGAAGGCCTGGGCCGCGCCCGAGCTCGAGCCATACGACCCGGTCAAGGAAGCGGCGAAGGAGAAGGCTGAGCGGGAGAAGAACGGTGGCGCCGACGCACCCGCAGCGCCAACCGCAGCGGCGCCCGAAGCGGTGGTCGTCGCGGAACCCGAAGGCGACCTGCCGCCCGAGATCCGCAGGGCGCTGGCGGAGCGTGGTCTGTTGCCGCCCGACGGCGCGGCCGCGGCCGGTGGCGCGCCGGCGCCCGGCGGACAGCCGGCTGGCCCCGCCGGCGCTGCCGCGACCAACGAACAGCAGATCGCCGAGAAGAAGCTGCAGCGCGAGATGGAGATGCTGCAGCGCGACGTCACGCTCGGTCGCTGGGCGAAGGTCGGCGAGTTCTTCGCCACCCTCGGTGAGAAGGAGCGCAAGCAGGCCTACGAGCGGTTCCTGCAGATCCTGCCGACGCCGCCGCAGCGGCCCGAGGACCAGCGGATCCCGCCCAACCTGCAGGAGAAGAACGCCTTCCTGTTCCAGGACATGCTGGCGATCGCGGGCCTCGCCCCCGGCGGCCTCGACAAGAAGCAGGTGCCGATGCTCGCCGGGGTCACGCGGCTGGCACTCGACAGCGGCGCGGTGCTCGAGGAGCTGGTCCGCCTGCTGACCGTCGAGGTCGGCAAGCCGGCGACCGAACAGCGGCTCGACCACCGCAAGGCCGCGCTGCTGCTGTCGGCGATCGGGCAGGAGACCGAGATGGGGCCGTTCCTGCCGAAGCTCGAGGAGGCCGAGAAGGACAACGACCGCGAGGGCATGAACCTGCTGGCGCGGTTCGCGCTGGCGCAGTTCGCGAAGGAGCAGAAGAACTCGCTGCTGCAGGACGCCTGGCGGGCGACACAGGCGGCGCTGGCCAAGGGCGAGATCGGCGACGAAGAGAAGGCCGAGGCGCTGCGGCGCGCGGTCGAGCTGTCGCCGAAGGTGCGTGAAGACCTCGGCCCGAACTGGCTCGCGGCGAGCTTCACCGAGCGGCCCGAGCGCGGCATGGAGATCGTGGCGACGATCGGCACGCAGGTCGCGCGCGGCTTCGCCGAGCGGGCGCAGGACGCCGAATACCGCAGCCAGGGGCTGCAACTGCAGAAGGCCGCCGTCGACGCGTTGCTCGACAAGGCGCCGCAACTCGCCGAGCAATGGCGACCGACGCTCGGCGTGCTCGCCGCCGGCTGGCTGAACGAAGCGGCCTACAGCTACGCCAACTCGCAGTCCGACTCGATGGGGCCGGTGCTGCAGCGCGACGAGTACGGCAACTTCTTCTACGGCAACATGCGGCGCGGCGGCGGCGGCCAGGTGGTGGCGGTCGAGCCGGCCGATCTGGTCAAGGCGCAGCCGGGGCCGAAGTGGGTGGCGATGCTCGACGAGGCGATCCGGCCGCACCTCGCGACGACCGCGGCGCAGCTGCACCTCAAGGTCAACGAGCCGGAGAAGGCGTTCCCGTTCATCGAGCAGCTCGCGGCCGTCAACCCGCGCAAGGCGAAGGATCTCGCCGAGGAGTTCGTGCGCGTCTGGACGCGCAACCACAACCCCAACCAGAGCCGCTACACGAACTCGTACATGTTCATGTACGGCTTCGAATCGCGCGCCAACGGCATCCCGCTGACGCGCAGCAAGCAGGACCGCAACCTGCAGGAACTGGGTTCGTGGGTCGAGCGCCTGCGACAGCTGCCGTTCGGCGGCGTCGACGTCAAACTGCTGACCGACGCGTTCGTGCAGTGCCACAGCAGCAGCGAGGTCTACCGCCTCGACACGATCGAGCGCGCGATCGTGCTCGG
>CAYMRG010000035.1:0-17196 GCA_964392555.1 uncultured candidatus Brocadiaceae bacterium | reverse complement strand
GGCGGCGACGGCGGTCGGCACGTCGGCGGCCGCGGTGCGGTCGCGGGCGCGGATCGCGGTGCGGCCGGCGAACACGGCGTCGACGAACGTCGCGGCGCCGCGGCCGAAGCCCGTGACCGCACCCCACGCGCCGACGTGGACGCGGCCGTTCATCCCTTCTCCGCCGGTTCGAGCCGTTCCTCGGCGTGGGTGTCGATCGTCAGGCGGTAGCCGAACCATTCGCTGTCGAGCTCGATGTGGTGCGGCGCGAGGCGACCCGCGTCGTCGGCCGTCCAGTCGTAGCGGACGCGGACGAGGCCGGCGGGGTCGCCGTCGAGCCGCGCGAACGTGCGCTCGACCAGGCGGCCGTCGCGGAACGTCTCGCGGATGCGTTCGCCGTCGACGATGCCTTCGCGCGTGGTCGGGTCCGCGGGGTCGCACGCGGTCGCCTCGGGCAGCCACGGATAGAACGTGCGCTGCACGTCGAGCAGCACGTAGCGCGGCGGGAACGGCATCGGCTGGCCGCTCTGGTTGCGCAGCTCGACCTCGGTGCCCTGTTCGAGGATCGTGAAGCCGACCGCACCGGTCGGCGCGAAGCCGAGCACGGTCAGCGTGTCGCCCAGCTTCTGCACGGCGGCGTCGAAGCCGCGGTGCTGCTCGTCGCCCCAGTGGGCGGTGACGCGCTGATGCCACAGCACGTCGAACGGCAGCGCCGTCGCCGGGCGCAGCACGCCTGGCGCTTCGCGGCCCTGCCACGGCGGCGCGGGCGGTGCGGCGCAGGCGGTGGCGAGCAGCAGGCAGGACCAGATCGGGCGGCGGCGGAGCATCACGGTTCGGCGGGCCCACGATACCGCCGCGACCACGCGCTGCCGAGCAGGGCGAAGACGAGACAGACGAGGATGCCGACGCCGGACGTGAGGCCGATGCGGAACAGCGCCGGCTGGGCCGACAGCGCCAGCAGGCCGAAGCCGAACACCGTGGTCAGGCTGGCGAGCACGATCGCGAGATGGGTCGCGTCGTGGGCGTCGGTGGCGTGGCCCGGCGCTTCGTCGGCGGCGAGGAAGATGCCGTAGTCGACGCCCATGCTGACGACCATCAGCAGCGCGACCAGCGACAGCAGATCCAGCGGCACGCCGCAGAGGGCGAGGATCGCGATCGTCGTGGCGGCGGCGAGCAGCGCGGGCCCGCAGGCGAGCAGCGTCGGCCGCAGGCGCCGATGCTGCAGCCAGACCAGCGCGATCACCGCCAGGAGACCGACCAGCAGCAGCTCCTGCATGCGCGTCCGGTAGCCGGCCAGCGCCTCGGTCAGCACGCGTTCGACGTCGAGCAGGTGCACGCCGTCGATCGCCGCGAGGCGCCGCTGCAGCGCCGCTTCGTCCGCGGCATCCGCGACGAAGCTCAGCATCGCCGGGCCGTCGGGCCCGACCAGGCGGAACGGGCGCACCAGCGCGGCGAGCGGGGTCGCCAGCAGATCCGCGGCGACCAGCGGCGGCGGCGGTGGCGCGGCGAGGCCATCGGCGAACGGCTGGAATGCGTCGACGACGAACTCGGCCGCGGCCAGTTCGTCGCGCAGCCGTGGCCACAGCGTCGCGTCGGTGCGCACCGCCGCGTCGACCGCGCGCTGGCGCGCCGCGCTCGGCAGCAGGCCGGCGACGTTGCGGTAGCCGTCGAGTTCGCCGGCCGCGGTGGCGTCGGCCAGGGCCGCGGCGACCCGTTCGTTGGCGACCAGCGCCTGTTCCTCGTCATCGCCGACGGCGACGACGACGCGGCGCTGCTCGAAGCGCGCGACGCGGGCGTGCACCGCGTCGTCCTCGGCCTTCAGCACGGGGTCGATGCGGTTGAGGTTCCGGATGCCGTCGTCCCAGCGCGTGCGCGGCAGGCCGATCGCCAGCACCAGCGCGACGAGGGCGAGCGCCGCCCACGGCGCCCGGCGGGGCCGCGCCGAAGCCGGCGCGTTGCGCAGCGCCGCGACCAGCCGCCGGGCGAGGCCCGTCGGCCGCATCGCGCCGGCGAGGCCGGGCAGCCACAGCCAGCTCGCCAGCAGCGCGGCGCTGATGCCGACCGCGGCGAACAGCGCCAGTTCGCGCAGGCCGGGGAACGTCGCGACCAGCAGCGCCACGAACCCGACCACCGTCGTCGCCGCGCCGAGCAGCAGACTCGGCCAGATGCCGCGCAGCGTCGCCCGCGGCCCGCGCGGATCGCCGGCGAGCGCCTGGTGGCTGTGGAAGTGCAGCGCGTAGTCGATGCTGACGCCGATCAGCGAGGAGCCGAACGCGAGCGTCAGCCCGTGCACCGCGCCGAACGCGAGCAGGCAGGCCGAGGCGCCGGCGACGAAGCCGGTGGCGAGGATCGGCAGGCAGGTCAGCGGCGGTCGCAGTGACCGGAACACCAGCAGGAACGTCAGCAGCACGCCGACCACCGAGCCGATCGTCACGCGCTGGATGTCGGTGCGCATCGCGTCCTCGGCGCCGATTGCGTGGCGGTTTGCGCCGCTCTGCTGCAGCGTCAGGTGATCGCCGAACTGCTGCCGGACGCGCGCGAACGCCGCGGCGATGCCGGCGAGCAGCGGCCGTTGCGTCGTCGAGTCGGACGCACTGGTGCGCGTCGTCACGAACAGCACGGCACCGTCGCCGTCGGCGGTGACGAAGCGATCGTCGACGACGCCGAGGCCGTCGCCCGCGCCGTTGCCGGCGAACGTCTCGAACAGGTGCGGCAGCACCAGGAACGGGTCGCGCGGGGCGACGCGCGAGATCAGGCTCGACATCGGCGAGGCCAGGCGATCGCGCAGATCGCGGACCGTCGCCTGCAGCGCCGCCGGCTGCAGGCGCGCCGTCGCCGCCGCCGCGGTCGGGGCGACGAACGCGAACCGGCGCGGCTCGTAGACCTCCCACAGCGCCTGCTCGAGTCCGGCCGGCGGCCCGGCGTCGATGCGTTCGACGGCCGCCGCGACGCCCGGTTCGTCGGCGAGCGCCGCCGCGAACGCGCGGCTCACCGCCGCGGCCTCGTCGCGGTCCTTGGCCGTGACCAGCAGCACCATCGTGCGACTCAGGTCGCCGGTGGCGATGCGCTGCGCCAGCTCGACGGTCGAATTCGGCGCGCCCCCGGGCAGGAAGGCGGCGATGTCGGTCGTGACGCGCAGGCGCAGCGCGGTGAAGACGGCCAGCCCGGCCAGCAGCAGGGCGCCGGCGGCTAGCCGCGGCCACTCGCGCGTCATTTGGGCGCGATGCCGAAGAGTTGCTGCAACTCCTGCGGCGTGAAGACACGGCGCGGATCGGCCGCGACGATCGTCGTCACGGTGCGGTCGCGGTTGGGCTCTTCGACCTCGATGCGCGACACGGCTTCGCCGCGACCGGCGAGCACCAGCGCGCCGAGCATCTGCGTCAACGGCTTCTCCTTCGGCACGAGCCGCAGCGACCAGGCGAGTTCGTCGGTCGCGTCCTTGGCGTAGGTGACCGCGAACGCCTTCGCCAGCGTCGCCTCGTCACCCTCGAACACGCGCACCAGCGTCGTCACGAACGCGCGCAGATCGTCGCTGCGGCGCAGGTCGACGACCTCGCTGCCGTCGCGGTTGGTCATCCGCAGCTCGTCGGGCGTGATCCGCACGCTCGACGGTTCGGGCTCGTCGACGACGCGCGCCAGGTAGCCGGGCTTGCCCGCCTCGGGCCGATGGAAGAACAGCCGGCCCTTGCTGCGCAGCGGCCGCGCCAGCAGCGCCAGGTGCTTCTGCTCGGTGAAGCTCGCCTCGAGCCCGGTCATCGCCCGGAACAGCGCGAACAGCGCCTTGGCATCGGTCGGTCGCGGTCGTTCGCTCGGCGCCGCGGTCGGCGCATCCTGCGCTGCCGGCTGCTCAGCTGGCTTCGTCTCGGTGCGCGGCGGCGTCTCCTGGGCGAGGCTGCAGCCGAGCAGCAGGGCGACGGTCGTCGTGAGCCGGACGGCAAGCCCGATCGGGACGCGGCGGTTCATGTGTGCGAATCGTAGCCGGCACGCCTCCCGATGCACGCCGCGGGATCCGGCGCGAAAGGCTGAAACCACACCGGCACGTCACGGGGAAGGGTGGCACTGGCGCGCGGGCGCCTGGCACTTCGCCGGGTCGCCGCTGCGCGACAGCAATCCAACGAGGATCGTCATGCTCCGCTCCGTTTCCCTCATGTCCGCGGTCGCCTTTGCACTCATCGGCGCCGCCCCTCATCTCGCCGCGCAGATCAAGCCCGGCGTCGAAGTGTCGTTTCACGAGCTGTCGTTCGAGTTCGCCGACCACGACGGCACGAGCCGGCCATGCGACGCGCTGCCCGTCATGCGAACGGGTGACTTCCTGAGCAAGTTCTCGCTGACCGCCGGCGCCAGCCAGGTGAGCGAGTCCATGCTCTATGCCTGGGCCTACTACTACGACGGCGAGATCCTGAACCAGCCCGACAACGAGTACTTCCGCTGGATCTTCGGCCCGCTCGGCGCAGTGCCTGACAAGCTCGTCGCGGACGCCTCCGGCACTTACCTCGTCGACCTGCCGATGGGCACGCCGGACTATCCGGATCTCCCGGCGGCGCCGCTCAAGCTCAAGCTGTGGCTGGGGCTGCCCGGCACCTTCCAATTCGACGGCCACTCGGAACCGACCGGCGTGCTCGTCGAGCACACCTACGAGGTTGGCGTCGTCGAGACGCCGTTCGCGATCTGGCTCGAGAACCCGCGCAACAACACCACCGGCGCGCACCTGTCGGCCGCGATCCTCACCGCCCTGCCGGTCGACAAGGACACCTACTTCGAGGTGAAGGGCCAAGGCACGGCGAACGCATCGGTCGAGATCGTCATGATCGAGGCCGGCGCAACCTATTCGACGCCGTTCACCGCCGATCTGTCGGAGTTCCGCGGCCCGGGGCGCATCCTCGCCACCCGGATCGACGATGGCGCGTCGGTCACGTCGTCGGAGATCGAGACCGGCACCGCTCGCTTCGAACAGGCCTGCGACGGCTGCCCGACCAGCGGTGAGACGCAGCCCGAGGTGCACCTCGCTTACATCTGGTGGGAATTCTGCAAGACGCACGGTTCCCCCGGTGGCTTCGGCGGTGGCAGCAAGGAGGAGTGCGGTGATTGCGCGGCCACCCCGACCGTGCCGTCGATCTGCAACCATGGCCCCGCCGACCGGTTCTGCATCGACCAGAACCAGCCCGACTGCGAGGAGTTCACGCTGTGGTGGGACTGCGAGGTGTTCCGCCGCTGGGTTCCGGCCGCGGAATACAAGGTCGAAGGCAGCATCACGACCACGCGCGACGGCTGCGCGCAGGGCTCGACCAGCGGGTCGACGAGCACGTCCGGCAGCAGCACGACGACGCTGACCGGCACGGTCAATACGCCGGGCAACGGCACCATCGGCGCTAGCCAGCAATGGCAGAGCAGCAATGCGGCCAGCACGCAGACCAACATGGCGACGGCCAACGCCAAGAAGTGCTGCAAGATCGTCTATGCCGGCCAGGGCCACACCTACATCACCGACTGCCGCGACGTCGACTGATCGCGGGATCGCTCGCGCCCCGGCGCGAGCGACCGTCCCACCTTCTCCCCTTTGCCTTCCCAGCCAATCGAATCGAGGAATCCGACCATGTCTTCCATGCAATGCAACCAAGCCGTGACCAGGCGCCCGCAGGTGTCTTCGGCATTCGCCGCCATCATCCTCGGGACCGCGATCTGCTGCCGGATCGCGTCGGCACAAGCCCCGCAACTCCTTCCCGGCCCCGATCTGGGCAACGTCGGCGGTTCGTTCGAATACGCGCTTTCGTTCGTCGACGAAGCCGTGCCACCCGCGACCTGCGCGGACATCGCCGAACTGATCGGTGCCGAGCAGGCCGCGCTGCCGCCCGAGATCGTCGGCCATGCCGTCCGCATGCGCGAGCAGTTCACGAAGCTCGCCCGTGAGGGCGGCGTCGCCGGCCGCAGCCGCAGCGAGATCATGCAATGGGTCGTCGCCGACGCCGGGCAGTTCTACATCGCGGTCCACCCGGGTGGCGCGCACGCCGGAACGTCCCAGGTCTCCGATTCCCAGACGCTCTATCGCGACGGCAACAAGGTGTTCCGCGCCGACGGCAAGGGGATCGTCGAGGACGGCTACAGCTTCTGCGTCGACCAGGCCGGGGACGCCAGGTTCTCCGACTGCCCGCTCCACGCCGAGTGGCAGATGCACGCCGGGATCGTCAACTACTGCCTGCAGAACGGCACCAAGAAGGGCGAGACGGCCTACGAGGTCGACCATGCCCGGATGCTGGCCACGCCGCCGCTCGACCTGCCGTTCGACGACCAGACCGTCAGCTACCTCGCCCGTTGCGAGCAGCGGGAAGGTGGCGCGATCTACACCGTGGCGGCGTTCGACGGCCGCGGCCGCGTCTGCCGGGAATGGAGCAGCACGTGGTTCGGCGGCCTGCCGACGCAGATGGTGGAACGGGTGTTCGTGCCGTTCTCGACCATGCTGCTGGAGACGCGGGACTTCCGGCTGCTGTCGCACGATGCCGCGGCGAAGCTGCCCGATTTCGCGCACATGGCCTCGGTGCCGCACGATCGGGATCGCGCGCGCGACGTCCGCGGCGCCAAGCCCTACGAGTTCGACCCGCGCAAGGGACTGCCCAAGACGCCGAAGAGCCTCGACGCCGTCGTCGCCGACCGCATCGAGAAGCTGCGCGCGGATCGCGATCACGGCGAGCAGAACAAGTTCATCGACAACCTGAACGCGTGGGAGGCCGGTCAGGCCGCCGGCGAGGACGGCGTGCCGACGACGCGCCGCGCGATTCCGGAACGGGTGGCCGAGGAGGCTGCGCCGGTGGCGTCGGTCGCGGCACCCCAGCGCCCGACGCGGCCGCGCCCGTCGAGTCTGCCGGTCCTCACGGATCCGGGCATCGATTGGACGTGGCTGGTCGTCGGGCTCGCCGGCGGGCTGGCCGCCGTCGCGGGCGGCGTGTGGTTCCTCCGCCACGGCCGACGCAATGCCCACACGCTGGTGGCGACGGCGATGTTGTTGTCGGTCGGATGTCTGGCCACCGGTTGCACCGATCGGGTTGAGCCGGCGGTCGCGAGCGTGGCGAGCGCCGCCCGCTCGACCAAGCTGCAGACGCTCAACATCCTGCCGAAGGTCATGCAGGTGGTCGCCGATCCGAAGGACGACCAGCGCAAGGAGCAGTGCTTCTACGTGACGAGTCGCCGCGGCAAGCCGGTCAAGCTGCTCTCGGCCGCCGCGACCTGCGGCTGCGTCGAGCTGTCGCTGCCGCAGCAGGAGATCCCGCCGTTCGCGACCGTGCGCTGCCTGGCCAGGTTCCGCCCCTCGCACGTCAAGACCGTCGACATCCGCATCGTCTGGGAATGCGATGGCGAGCGTGACTCCGACAAGGTGCGCCTGACGCCGATCGTCTGAGGATGCACACATGGCTCTTCAAACCGGAGAACCGACCGGTCACCTGGCGCGGCGCGGGCTGATCGCGGGTAGCCGACTGTTCGGCCTGATCCTGCTGGTCGCCGCGGTGCTCAAGGCGGGTTCGCCCGGCCTTGCCACCGCGAGCCTCGCCTGGACCGGGCTCGCGGTGGGCGCACGACACCTCGTCGTGGTCGCCGGCAGTGCGCTCGAGGTCCTGGTCGGCGGCGCGCTGCTGTGGTTCCCGCGCCGACGGAGTGCCCAGGCGTGCGGTGGCGTGCTGGCCGCCGGGTTGTTGATCGCGCATGCGGCGATGGCGAACCGGGATTGTGGCTGCTTCGGTCGGCTGCCGGTCCCGCCTTGGCTGACGATCGCGTCGCTCGCGCTCGGCGTGTTGACGACCGGCGGCTGCTACCTGTTCGGTCACGGCTCGCGCTCGGCTGCGGCGAAGATCTCGCGCGTTCGTCTCACGGCGATCGCGATGATCGCGTCGGGTGTCCTGGCCTGGGGAGTGGCGACGCCGCCGCCGGACGGTGCCGCGCAGCAGGACGCGCTCGCCCGCGAACTCGAAGCGCGCGGCGTCGACGACGGCAACCTCGTCGTGGTGGGTGCCTGGGGATGTTCGCACTGCGCCGACGCGGTCGCGCGCCTGCAGGCGCAGGGGAACGAACGCATCTGGTTCGTCGCGACCGAAGGCGATGCGGCCGAGCCACGCCTCGTGCCCGAGTTGCCGAGCGTGACGATCGACGAGGAGCAGTGGTGGAGTCTGGTCGGAGCCGCCCCGCCGGTGGTTCTGCAATGGCATGACGGGGCACTCCGTGAGTTCCCGCTCACCGGATCGGTCGGCGCGAGCCGCTGAACCGTTCCTGGTCAGGTCGGCGCGTTTCTACAAAGCCGAGAGGCGGAGCGGTCCTTGCCGGTGCGCATCGGCGGAACGCGCCTGCCGCAACGGCCCCGTTCGTGCGCATGGGGCGCGCGCCGCGACGCGAAGAGGATTGGCACGGCCGTTGCTCATTGGGTGGCAACGAGAGGTCGTGCTTCCCACGACCTCGCCTG
Source organism: uncultured candidatus Brocadiaceae bacterium (assembly GCA_964392555.1). Lineage (GTDB taxonomy): Bacteria > Planctomycetota > UBA1135 > UBA1135 > UBA2386 > CAYMRG01. The sequence goes on along the minus strand of CAYMRG010000035.1, from coordinate 8,774 downwards.
CCCCCGACGCCGCGTTTGCGCGGCGTCCCTGACCAAGGAACACCACCCCATGAATCCCATCCACACCATCCGCAACAGCGCTGCTCGCAGCAGCGCGATCCTCCTCCTGCTCGCGACGGCGAGCACGGTCGGCCTCAACGCCCAGAACGAGCCCGGCAAGCAGATGCCGCCGAAGACCGATGCCGCAACCGATCAGAAGGCCGTCCCGTACGCTTCGCTCGAACACATGATCGGCGCGCCGGTCTATCTGCAGGCGAGCGCCGAGGCGGTCGCAGAGGCCTCGCGCGACGGCGAGGCCGCCAATCGCCCGAAGGCCAAGGTCGTCGAGTGGCTCGTCGATTCGCGCAACGGCTCGCTGAGCCAGGCGGTCGTCAGCATCGGTGGCTTCCTCGGCATCGGCGACAAGACCGTGCTGGTCCCGGCTGCCGAGCTGACGTGGAACAGCTCGATGGAGCGCTACGACCTCGGCTGGACCAAGGACCAGCTCAAGGCGAAGCCCGAGTTCGACCTCTCGGCCGCGTGCAAGAGCGGCCTCGACGCGGCCTGCGGCATCGATGCCGAGGCGCAGCGCGTCGGCAACGACGACAAGCGTGACGTCGGCACGGCGGACGCCTCGATGCGCCGCGGCATGACGATCGACGGCACGACCTTCACGACGATGAACGGCTGCCTGTGCAAGGCCAGTGATCTGGCCGCGCTGCCGGTCTACGCCGGTTCGGCCGAATGGGGCAAGGTCAAGGACCTGATCGTCGACCGCGCCAAGAACCGCATCGCGCTCGCGGTCGTCAACCACGGCTCGACGCTCGGCGTCGGCGGCAAGGACTACCTCGTCGCCTACCCGAACTTCGTCGTCGCGATGGCTGCGAAGGACAAGGACGACCACATCCTCTGCGCGCCGAAGCTGACCTCGACCATGCTCGAGGGCGCGGTGACCTACGAGAAGCCGAAGAACGGCGTCGTCGACCCCTCGGCCGCCAAGCAGGCGCTCGAGCGCGACGGCCAACCCGTCAAGAACTGAGCCCTGTCTGCCACCCTCCCTTCACACCCGCAAGCCTGCTCCCCGCGGCCGCGAAGGCCTCCTTCGCGGCCGCCTTTCTCTCACCGGAGAACCATCATGCGCCTCGCACTCAGCATCGTCCTGCTCGTCGCCGCCGTCGTCCTGCTGGTCTACGGCTTCCAAGCTGCCGACTCACTGTCCTCATCGTTCAGTCGCTTCTTCTCGGGCACACCGACCGATCGCAGCATCTGGCTGATCCTCGGCGGCGCGGCCTGCGCGATCGTCGGCCTCGTCGGCCTGGCGCGCACGCCGCGCCTCGCGCGGTGAGCGAGCTTGCGGCGCGCGAATCTACAAACCCCGGCGCCGACCTGGGACTGGCTCGCCCCGCCCCCAGCGGCGAACGGCCAACGCGGCCACGGCACGGCGGTTGCTCCTCACCGACCAGTCTCACGAACCATCCACCCCAACACCCCAATCGGAGGAATCCCCATGAACAACGACATCATCAAGGGCAAGTGGCACCAGATCAAAGGCCGCTTGAAGCAGCAGTGGTCCAAGCTGACCGACGACGACGTCAAGCGCATCGAAGGCAACGTCGAAGAGGCAGCGGGCCGCATCCAGGAGCGCTACGGCCGTTCGAAGGACGAGGCGCAGCGCGAATGGAACCAGTTCTGCGAGCGTTGCTGCGCCGATGACCGCCGCAGCAGCGAGGAGGTGTGACCATGCGCCTCGAACGAATCGGTGAACAGCTCGACGCGTTCCGTGACGAAGTCGCGCGCAAGTGGTCGAAGCTGACCAAGTCCGATCTGGCCGAGGTCGACCACGACCTCGCCAGCCTGTCGGGCGTCCTGGCGCGCCGCTACTCGCTGCCCGCCGGCAAGGCGCGCGAAGAAGCCGAGAGCTTCATGGCGAGCTTCGGCACGACCTTCAAGGAAGCCGCGAACCTGGTCGGCGACGCCGCCCGGGACCTCTGGCGCAACGGCAAGGGCCACGTCGTCGACGCGGTGCAGGCCGGCAGCGAGAAGGTCGGCGACTTCTGGGACGCCAGCCGGCAGCAGGTCGACGACCTGCAGAAGCGCACCAGGCGCGCCATCCACGACAAGCCCGTGACGTCGCTGGCGGTCGCCGCCGGTGTCGGTGCGTTGCTCGCCCTCTGGATGCGCCGCCGGTGATGCCATGATCGCGCGCCCCGACAGTCTCCCCGACCGCGCGGTCGAAGCCGGCCCACGCGCCGCCTCGGCGGCGGTGGATCGGCGCGGCGAGCATCCGCCGCGGGAGTCGATCGGGGCGCGCCTGCGCGAGGCGAAGACCGCTGCCTCGCAGTTGCAGGGCGACCTCGAGGATCTCGTCCGCCTGCGCGGCGCGAACCTCGCCGCCCGCACCCGGTCGCTGCTGTGGCGCATCGCCACCGCGTGTGTCCTGACGATGCTCGCGGTGACGGCCGCCGTCACGGCGGCCATCATGACCTTGTACGGCACGGCAGCCGGCCTCGCCGGTCTGCTCGGTGTCGATCGCGGCGTCGGCTGCCTGATCGTCGGCGCGACGCTGCTGCTCGTGTTCGGTGCGGCGCTCGCCTACGGCCGGCGCGACCCGGACGCCGACCGCCGCAAGGTCGCCGAAGCCGCGACCCGCGCCGACATGCGGCGCGCCACCCGCAAACTGCTGCGCTCGGTCGGCACGGTGCCGGGCCTGCTGGTTTCGGCGGTCGTGGGCTTCGCGGCGATCCGCCTGATGCGCTACCGCCCGGTGCGCCGGGCCGCGCTGATCGGCCTCGGCGCGCTGCGCCGTGCCGCGTCGGCGACCCGACCCTTGGACGGCGCGGCGTGACGCCGCCATGCCGAGGCTCAGCCGTTTTGCGCGGCGTACACCTGGAGGCGCGTGTAGAGCGTCTTCAGGCTCATGCCGAGCATCTGCGCCGCATCCTTCTTGTTGCCGTCGGTGTGGCGCAGCGTCGCCTCGATCAGCAGCTTCTCGGCGGCCGCGATCGTCATGCCGGCGTGGATCGTCATGGTCTCCGCCCCGGCCGGCAACGGCCCCGTTGCTGTAGCGCGGCTCGGTGCCGGCACAGCCTCGTCACCCATGGCCTCCAGGCCGGCGTCCTCCTGGTCGGTCGACAACGTGGTGAGCCCCTTCGGCTCCGCCACGCCCGGACCGCCGCGCAGGAGCAGGTCATCGGGCTGGATCTCGTCCTTCGACATGATGTACGCGCGGCGCAGCGTGTTGTAGAGCTCGCGCACGTTGCCCGGCCAGTCATGCTGTTCGAGGCGCCGCAGTGCCGCAGCACTCAAGGTGCGGGTGTCATCGTACTCGTCGTTGAGTTCGTCGAGGAAGTGCTGGGCCAGCAGGCGGATGTCGCTGCGCCGTTCGCGCAGTCCCGGCAGATGGATGGGGAACACCAGCAGCCGGTAGAGCAGGTCGTGGCGCAGCTTGCCCGAGGTGACCGCCTGGTCAGGGTCGCGGTTGGTAGCGGCGAGCACGCGCACGTCGACGTCGACCTCCTCCTGACCGCCGACGCGCGTCACCTTGCCCGTCTCGAGCACGCGCAGCAGGCGGACCTGCAGGTCGATCGGCATCTCGGTGACCTCGTCGAGGAACAGCGTGCCCTGATCGGCCTGCTCGAACAGTCCCTTGCGCCGCTTGTCGGCGCCGGTGAAGGCGCCGCGCTCGTGGCCGAACAGCTCGGACTCGATCAACGACGGCGCGATCGCGCCGCAGTTGACGGTGACGAACGGCTTGTCCTTGCGTCGGCTGAGCCGCTGGATCGTCGCCGCGGTCACTTCCTTGCCGGCGCCCGACGGACCGATGATCATCACCGTCTCGTTGGTCGGGGCCACCCGTTCGATGCACTCGTAGACGCGCAGCATCGGCGGCGACGCGCCGACCATGTCGCCGAACCGGCCGAGGCCGATCAGCTGCTTCTTCAGGTCCTGGACCTCGCCGCGCAGCTCGACGCGGCGCCGCAGGTTGGCGAGGATCGCCGAGAGCCGCCCCATGTCGAGCGGCTTCTGCAGGAAGTCGAGCGCGCCGCGCCGCAGCGCCGCGATCGCGTCGTCGATCGTCGTCTGGCCGGACACCATGACGACGTCGGTGCGCTTGTTCTCGAGCTCGGGCAGCAGCTCCGTGCCGGTGCCGTCGGGCAATTGCACATCGAGCAACGCGAGGTCGAATTCGCGTTCGGCGAGGTGCTTGCGCGCCGCGGCGAGCGAGGTCGCGACCGTGGTCGCCAGGCCCTGCGACTCGAGGAATTGGGCGAGCGCGCGGCCGCTGTCCTCGTCGTCTTCGATCAACAGCGTATGGAGCACTTTGGTCACGTCGATTCAGGCCTTCGGCAAGCGGATGGCGATCCGCGGTGGAACGGTCGCGCCGTCGACCCGCAGTTCGCCGGCCAGCCCTTCTATCTGACAGGCGAGGCGGAACCAATCGACGGGGCCGGGCGGGTTCGTATCGAGTTTGCCTGCAACGTTGCCGGCGGGCAGGCTCGGCGCGGCGCCGGTGGTGAACGCCAGGCTCAGGGTGCACGCGTCGCCATCGTCGGCAATGGCGAACCGCACGCTGCCGTCGGCGGCCAGCGCACCGAACGCGCACTGCAGCAGCGTGTCCAGGGCGAGCGACAGCCGCGTCGGGCAGCTCGCGACCAGCACCCGTTCGGCACCCGGCGCGAACGGTTTGACCGCGATGTCATCGACGTGTGGCGCGCGACCGATCGCCGCCGCGACCGCCGCGCCCAGATCGACGGGCTGCAGGCGTTCGGCGACGGTCTCGCCGACCGCGCGCACGCGGTCCAGCATCACGCCGAGCCCGCGCACCGCGCGGCCCATGCTGGCGCACGCCTCGGGGTTGGGCCCGCCGGTGCGCAGGATCTCGGCCAGGATCGAGATCGTGTTCAACGGGCCCCGCAGGTCGTGCAGGGCCCGCCGCAGGCTGGTCGCGGCGAGGCCGGTGGGCGGTGTTGCGCCGCCGGGCGGCAGCGACCGAGGTTGCGGGGGCATCGACAAGGCGTGCCGAGGCTAGGCCATGCAGTGGGGCTTCGCCAAGGGCACGTCCACACCTTCTGTGGCCGTGGGCACGCGAGGCGTAGCATGTCGGATCCTTCCCCGTCCATCGTGGCCGCCCCTTCTTCCTCCGCTCGACCGGTGACCTGAGATGCTGCGCAACATCTCCGTGCGGCAGAAGGGTCTGCTGGTGCTGGCGCTGCCGGTGGCCACGGCGACGCTGGTCCTCGGCATCCTCTACTTCATCGGCCGCTCGCTCGACGCGGCGATGCACTGGACGCTGCACTCCCAGGAGGTGGTGGCGACCATCGAATCGGTCGAGAGCGAACTCGTCGCGATCCACGGCGAGAACCTGCAGCTCGCGCTGCTCGGCAGCAGCGAGACGGTGTTCGAGCTGCGCGAGCGCGCCGATGCGGTCCGCGAGTCGCTGACGAAGCTGCGGGCGATGGTCGCCGACAACCCGCGGCAGGCCGAAGCGGTCGGCCGCTTCGCGCCGCTCGCCAGCGACGTGCTCGCGACCCTCGAGGCGACGCAGATCGAGCTGCGCGCCGGCAAGGTCGCCGATGGCGCAGCCCACTCGGCGGCCAACGACCGGCGACTGATGGAGGTGTCGAGCATGGCGGACGACATCCGTCGCGAGGAGCGCCGCATCGGCCTCGAACGGCTCGGCCAGGCCGGCCAGATCAGCCAGCAGCGCCGGATCGCCGTCATCGCCGGTGGCGTGACCATCGTCCTGTGCGTGCTGTTGCTCGGCTGGCGACTGATGCACAGCATGATCTGGCGGATGCTGGTGATCCGCGACAACGTGCGCCGGCTGGCCGGCGACGAAGAGCTCGAGCCGCCGATCCCGGCGCGCGACGAGATCGGGCAGATCGATCGCGCGGTCCACGACATGGTGCGCACGCTGCGGGCGCAGCGCCGCGACAACGAGATGTTCGTCTACAGCGTGTCGCACGACCTGCGCTCGCCGTTGGTCAACCTGCAGGGTTTCGGCAAGGAGCTCGAGCGCTCGGCGAAGCAGCTCGGCGAGCTGGCCGCCGGCGGCGAACTCGACGAGGCGGCACGGCGACGGGTCCGCCAGATCGTCGCCGAGGAGATGCCCGAAGCGCTGCACTTCATCGACCTCGCCGTGCAGCGGCAGGCGCGGATCATCGACTCGCTGCTCAGCCTGTCGCGCGCCGGTCGCGTCGACTACCACTGGGCCGACGTCGACCTCGACACGTGCGTGCGCGAGCTGGTGGCGCAGGTGCAGAGCGGTGCGGCCCGGCCGGTCGAATTCGTCGTCGGCGCGCTGCCGCACGTCCACGGCGACCGGGATGCGCTCGAACGCGTCTTCGACAACCTGATCGGCAACGCGGTCAAGTACCTCGATCCCGATCGGCCGGGGCGGATCGAGATCGGCTGCGAGCAGCGGACGGGCGATGCGGTGGTCGTCCACATCCGCGACAACGGCATCGGCATCGCGCCGGAGAACGTCGAACGCGTGTTCGTGCCGTTCGCGCGCTTCGCCGGCGGACAGGGCGAGGGGATCGGGCTGTCGCTGGTGCGGCGCGTGGTCGATCGACACCACGGCACCATCTGGATCGAATCGGGACTCGGCGTCGGCAGCACGGTATTCGTGCGTCTGCCGGTGGCCAGGGTCGCAGGCATGGCGGTGTCCTGATGGACCGCCACGCAGGAGGATCGGAAACGATGAAGAACTTCACGGTGGTGCTCGGTGAGGACGACGATGGCCACGCGCTGCTCGTCCGCAAGAACCTCGAACGCGTCGGCTTCGGCGGCACGTTCGTGCGACTGCGCGACGGGCGCGAGGTGGTCGAGTACTTCAAGGAGCGCGAGCTGCGCGAAGCGGGTGGCGCGGCCCGCGAGACGCTGCTGCTGCTCGACATCAACATGCCGCAGATCGACGGCATCGAGGCGCTGCGCCACCTGCGTTCGAATCCGGGCACCGCGCGCCTGCCGGTCATCATGCTGACGACGACCGACAACCCGAAGGAGATCGCCCGCTGCTACGAGCTGGGCTGCAACATCTATGTGACCAAGCCGGTCGTCTACGAGCAGTTCGTCGACGCCATCGCGCGGCTCGGCATGTTCTTGACCGTGGTCAGGGTGCCGACGGATGGCGGACACGGTAACTGACCCGCCGCTGCTCTGCGTCGTCGACGACGATCCCGGCATCGCGCGCCTCGAGCAGCGCGAGCTCGAACGTCACGGCTATCGCGTGCGCGTGTTCACGCGGGCTGCCGATGCGCTCGCCCAGTCCGACCTGGCGACGGTCGCGTGCTGGTTGATCGACCACGGCTTGTCCGCCGACTTCACGGGGCTGCAGCTGGTCGGCGAACTGCGTCGCCGCGGCGTGCAGTCGCCGGTCGTGCTGGTCACCGGCAACGAGGATCCCAACCTGCTGCTGATCGCGTTGCGGCAGGGCATCCAGGACTACGTGCGCAAGGGCGACGGCTTCCTCGAGCTGCTCGTGTCGCGCGTCGATGCGGTGCAGGCGTCGGCGCGTGCCGAGCACGAACTGCGGTTGTCGCAGGCGCGCGCCGAACTCGAGGCCGAGCGCCGGCGCGAGCTGGAGGCGGAGATCCAGGAGCGGCGGCGCGCCGAGGAGCGGGCCCACGCGGCCCTGGCGCGCTTGCGCGACCTCGATCGCCGCAAGGACGAGTTCCTCGCCATGCTCGGTCACGAACTTCGCAACCCGCTGGCGCCGATCGCCAGCGCCGTCGAGGTGCTGCGGCTCGAACCCGAACGCGCCGACCGCGTCCAGTGGGCGTCCGCCGTGATCGGCCGGCAGGTCGACCAGATGCGCCGCATCGTCGACGACCTGCTCGACGTCGCGCGCATCATGAACGGCCGGCTCGTGCTGAAGCGCGGGCCGGTGGATCTGCGCGAGGTCGCGCGGCTCGCCGAGGAACGCGTCGGCCCGCTGGTCCGCGAGCGCGGGCATTCGTTCCGCCAGACGGTCGGCGAGGGCGAGATGTTCGTCGACGGCGACCAGGTGCGGCTGGTGCAGATCCTCGCCAACCTGCTCGAGAACGCCGCCAAGTACACGCCGCCGGGCGGCAACCTCGAGCTGCACCTGCAGTCGGCCGGCCGCACCGCCGAGGTGCGCATCGTCGACAACGGCATCGGCATCCCCCCCGAGACCATCGAGGTGCTGTTCGGCCTGTTCGTCCAGGGCGAGCGCGCGCCCGATCGTGCCGAAGGTGGGCTCGGCCTCGGCCTCGCGCTGGTGCGGCGCCTGGTGTCGCTGCACCAGGGTTCGGTGACGGCGGCCAGCGAAGGTCCGGGGCGGGGCAGCACGTTCACGTTGCGGCTGCCGTTGATCGACGCGCCCGCGGCTCCGGTCGGCGTCGCGACTTCGTCGGGCAACGGCCGTCAGTGCCGCGTGCTGGTCGTCGACGACAACCTCGATGCGGCCGAGGCGGCGGCGATGCTGCTGCGCCTGTGGGGCTTCACGGTCGCGACCGCGGCCGATGGCTACGCGGCGCTGCGCGCCGTGCAGGAACACGATCCCGAGGCGGTGCTGCTCGACATCGGGCTGCCGCGCCTGGACGGCTACGGCGTGCGCGCCGCCGCGCGGGACCTGCCGGGCGAACGGGCGCGGCTGTGGATCGCGGTCACCGGCTACGGCCAGGACACCGACCGCGAACGCGCCCTCGCGTCGGGTTTCGACGCGCACCTGACCAAGCCGGTGGCGCCCGAGGTGCTGCGCGCCGCGCTCGCCCCACTGCTGCACTGACCGAGCGCGCCGCTTTCGCCGTCCTGCGGCGTCAGGCGAGCCC
>CAYMRG010000034.1:0-17469 GCA_964392555.1 uncultured candidatus Brocadiaceae bacterium | reverse complement strand
GATCGCGTCGTGGCTTCCAGAGGCGGTCATGCGACACGGTCTACCATGCCCTGGCGTCGCGCGAAACGACGGAGGCGCACGTCGATGCGGCGAAACTCTCGCGGCCTCTGGCGGGGAACACGGATGACCATGTCCGCAGCTCCCCCACCTGAACCCGCAGCGATGCTGTCGCCCGGCGCCGTTCGCCTCGTCGACACGGCGCGGCTCGAGCAGGCGCTCCAGACGGCCCGCGACCCGGGGACGCTGCTGCGGCTGCAGCATGCCGCGGCCGCGCACGAGGACGTCGCGCGCCGCTGCGACCTCGTGTTCGCCGAGCTGGTACGGCTCGCGGAATTCCGGCTGCGGGTCGAACGCAAGCTGGGCGCCATGCTCGCGCAGTTCGTCCGCCGCGGCGGCTACCGGCCGAAGTCCACCAGGTTGACGACGCCCGATCCGCGCAACCTGCCTGCCGGGCTGTCGCGACAGATGGCCGCGAAGTTCCGCCAGCTGGCGCGGGTGCCGGAGGCGACCTTCGCCGCCTACCTGGCCGCCTGCCACGGCGCGGCCCGCGTGCCGAGCGCCAATGGCGCGCGGCAGTTCGCGAACCGTACAGCTGCCGATCTCGGGCCACGGGTGACCACGAGCCGTGACCCGGTGCGGGCGAATGCGCTCGCCGGGGCGACCCTGGCCGCGACGCTGCGGTTCTTCGGCGACATCGAGATCTACGTCGGGACCGGTGACGTGCCCTGTGGCCGGCAACTGGCGCCCGACGCGCCGACCGGGCGCCTGCAGGGTGGCGTGTGCGTCGCCGAGCTCGCGGATCCGACACACTGGCTGCCGCGACTCGCCGCCGCGCGGGTTCGCCACGACCTGGGCGAAGTGCTCGCGACGCTGCCCCGGGCCGATCGCTCGCCGTGGCTCGCCGTGCTGGCGAAAGAAGCGTGGTGCTGCTGCCTGCCGACGCTCGCCGGCGCACCGCCCCTGCTCGTCTACCTCGGGCCGCGCCGCCGCCTGTTCTACCTCGTGTTCCGCGAACTCGGACCGGTCTGGCAGACGTTCCCGGCGTGACCTCGCGAGAGGTCTCGGCCAGACAACCTTGCGACCCCGCAGCGATGTCGATCTGGCGTGCGCCGCGGCCTTTCGCGACCGCGCCACCTCGCGCGCAACTCGCGGACGGATGGCGACATGAGCCGCGTCGCGGCGCCCGCCCTGCGGCCGCGCCGCAGGGGCGTGCTGGCGGCGACGGAGCGTGGACCACTAAGGGCCCTGAGCGAACCGGTGGAACCGGTCGCACACACGGAAGGAACCCATGAACGCCAACCGAACCTCCCGCCGCTGGTCCACCGGACTCGCCGTGGCGTGCCTCGCCGCACTGCCATTGCCGCAGATCCTGGCCCAGGGCCGCACCGAGTACATGAACGTCGAGAGCCCGCAGGTCTCGCCGCTCGCCGTCGCCAACGTCGCCGGCAAGACGCTGCTGCTGGTCTGCAACACCCCCGACAATTCGCTCGAGGTGTGGGACACCGACGAGTCGATCACGCCGGCGACGGCGCGCTTCCGCCAGCGCGTGCCGGTCGGCCTCGAGCCCGTCTCGGTGCTCGTCCAAGGCGACCGCTTCTGGACGGCCAACTTCCTCGGCGACTCGGTCACCGGCGGCATCCTCGACCTCGATCCTTCGAACAACCTGCGGGCGCGCGTCACCGCGACGACCAACCTGCCCGCCCCCGCCGGCTTCCAGCGCGGCGACGAGCCCGTCGACCTCGCCTACGTGGACACCGGCACCGCCGCGAGCCCCGGGCCGTTCCGCCTGGTCGTGACGATGTTCTCGGGCAGCAGCGTCGCGGTGCTCGATCCGATCACGCTGGCGCCGATCGGCGGCGCGACCACCGCGATGGCCCCGACGTCACCGCTGTTGAAGCCGCATGCCGTCAAGGAGCCCCGCGCGGTGCGCGCGTTCGGCAACCAGGTCGTCGTGCTGGCGACCAAGGGTGGCTTCACCGACCCGCAGTCGTTCCACGATCTCGACCTGCTGCGCGGCACCGTCAGTGCCGGCGGCGTATCGTTCGCGACGGCCACGGGCGGACTCGGCACGACCAACTACAACCTGCGCGTCGCCGGCAACGGCGACCTGTTCGTCGTCGGCGCCGAAGCGCATCACTTCGTGCCGAACGATAAGCCGGCGCTGCGGACGCTGCCGACCGGGTTCGTCTCGACGATGCTCTACCGCGTCTCCACGGCGGGCGCGGTGACGCGCCGCGACGCCAACCTCGGCAGCACCGGCGCGGTCATCCCGAAGGCCGGTTCGAGCGAAGGCAAGCCGACGGCCCTGCTCACCGACCTCGCGATCCTCGAGAGCGGTGGTGCGGTGCAGAAGGTCTACGGGGCGGCGATGGGCAACGACCGCATCGCGGTGTTCTCGCCGATCGGCGCCAGCAACGCCGCCGACGTCGCGACCTGGATCCGTTCGACGATCGACCTGCCGACCGGGACGCTGAACGGCGCCAAGCGGTTCGGGCCGCGCGGGCTGGTGCTCGCGCAGATCGCGACCGGCTCGCGCCTCTACGTGCTGAACCGGATCGACAACTCGATCGTGACGATCGACACCGCCACCGACACGGTGCTCGCGAACGAGTCGTACGCATTGGCGGCGGATCCGACCCCCGACGTCGTCAAGCTGGGGCGGCGCTTCCTCTACGACGCCGAGCTGTCCGGCAAGGGCTTCGTCGCCTGTGCGAGCTGCCACACGGATGGCCGCACCGACGCGCTGGCGTGGCGCCTCGGCAATCCGCAGCACATCCTGCAGCCCAACGTGCCCAAGGATCTGCCGCCCAGCGCCGACTTCATCATCAGCGTGATGGGCACCGGGACGTTCGACGTGCCCGGCGTGCTGACCAGCGATCCCGACTATGAGCTGCAGATGCTCGCCCAACGGACGTTCGATCCGAACGTCCCCGATGGCGGCGACCCCAACGACGACAAGCGTGAGATGGTCACGCAGTCGCTGCAAGGTCTGCTCAACTTCGAAATCGCGCCCAACGCGCTCGATCTGACCACCAACGCCCCCTACCACTGGCGCGGTGACAAGCCGTCGGTACGCGACTTCAATGAGGCGTTCGTCACGCTGCTCGAAGCCGTGAACATCGGCACGAACCTGACCGGACCGCAGGCGCTCGACGACCAGCAGATGGACGACTTCGAGGAGTTCGTCAACTCGATCACCTACCCGCCGAATCCCAAGCAGCCGATCGACCGCGTCTACGCGGCCGGCACGGCCGGGCGCGAAGGCCTGGAGCTCTTCCACACGGCGCACACCGTGCTCGCCGGTCGCTCCTGCGCGGCCTGCCACTCCTTGCCGGAGGGCAGCAACAACCGCGCGACGGTGTTCGCCGGCGAAAGCGTGATCCCGGGTTTCGTGACGATCACCAACCGTCAGCCGATCGAGTCGGCGGCCCTGCGCGGGCTGTTCCAGAAGGAGCCGCTGCTCGAGGCCGACGGCGCTTCCGCCTCGAACCTCGCGCCGATCACCGGCCACTACGGCATGAACCACACCGGGCTGCAGCCGGTCACCGGTCTGATCCCTGGCACCAACACCGTCGCCCAGCTGACCGGCATCAACTCGTTCATCGACCTGTTCGGTGTCTTCAACGCCATCCCGGCGGCGCAACTGCAGAAGATCAAGCAGTTCGTCCACGAGCTGGACTGGGGTGTCGCACCGATGGTCGGCGAAGTCGTGCACATTCCGCAGGCGATCCTCGGCACGGCCGCCGGCAACGCCGCGGTCCTGCGAGCGCAGCGAATGGTCGCGCAGGCCAACGCCGGCAATGCCAGCGTCGTGGTCTGGTTGCAGCGGCCGAATGCGCCGACGGGACGTCTGCGCGGCTTCCGCTGGGCACCGTCGTTCCAGCTCTGGTTCGAGGAGCCGACGTTCGTCGCGTTCACCGATGCATCCCTGCTGGCCCTGCCGACCGCTCCGGAGGACTCGCTGACGTTGCTCTCCGTGCCGCTCGGCAGCGAGCGACGCATCGCGACCACCGCCGGCGGCGTCGTGCCGGTGCCGATCCCCGTCCCGCCGACCGCGACGATGGTCGGGTTCGCGACCAACACGGCCTACGTCGACGTGCCGACGTTCGAGAAGAACTACGTGTCCGGCCTGTGGTGGCCCGGCGTCCCGCCTGGCAACACGCTGCCGAGCACCCTCCCGGAGCAGATCGACTACTTCAACCACACGCCGCTGCACAACGTCGCCCCGCGGCATTTCGTCAACGGCACGGCCATCAAGGACGTCGACGACGTGTTCGCGAAGACGCTGCGGATCTTCCAGTTCGCGCTGTTCGACCGGCCATCCCCGGCCCCCAGCTACGGCGTGCACTCGCTGCACCACGAAGCGCCGCGCCGGATCCGCATCGCCGGCACGAACATCCTGACCGGCGCGCGGCTGCAGCTCGGCATCCCGCAGGTCCCCAACGGCTACGCGGGCACCTCGCCGCTGCAGTGGTCGCAGGGCACCGGCACGCCGCTGCTGCGGATCGTCGAGCTGCCGATCCACCCGCGCATCGTCAACGGCCAGACGGTCTGGGAGACCGCGGTCGAGGTCGATCCGATGGTCGCGCACATGCTGATGCTCGGTGGCCCGACCGCGCCCGGCGTCGCCGCGACGATCACCGACGTGATCATGTCGGAACACACCGGCAGCACGCCGCTGGTCGCCGAACCGCTCGCCGCGCCCTGGGCGCCGCTGCCGTTCGCGCCCGACACGTGGAACTGGTACCGCATCCAGGTCGTCAACCCGGATGTGGCCGCCTCGACCAGTCCCGCCACCTGGGGCCAGTTGAAGCTGCTGTGACGCAACCGGTCGGCGCCGCTACAAATCGGCGAAGCGCCGTCCGAGCAGCCCCGCGACGCCGCGCTCGAGCGCCGCGAGTTCCGCCGCGGCCGCCGCGTCGCGACCCGCCGCGCGCGGATCCAGCGCCGTGAACGCGGCGTCCGGCGCGCGCGGGTGGACCATCCACTCGCACGCCGGCGCCGGACCCTGCGCGGCGAGCCGCGCCGCCAGGCGTTCGGCGCGCGCGGCGAAGTCGCGGCGATTCTCGGTCGACAGGCCGACGAACGGCAGCCATCGCAGGCCCGCGGCGCGGGCGCGTGGCGCCGCCGCCGCCGCGAGGCGCGACAGCAGCAGCCGCGCCGGCGCCAGCCGACCGCCGGCGAGCGGCAGTTCGCGCGGCAGACGCGTCCAGCGGAGACCGCGCGCCGCCGCGGCCGCGAACACGACGTCGCGGACCACCGGGAACACGTGCACGTGGTGGTGCCCGTTGAGGTGGCTCGGGTTCGGCACCAGGTCGCCGAGGCGCGCGAGCTGCGCCTCGACCTCGCGGGCGATCTCACCGCGGTCGACGGACCGCAGCAGACACGCGCGCAGCACCGCCGGCAGCGGCAGGAAGGCGCCATCGGCGTCGGTCAGGCCGCGCAGCGGACCGGTCAGCGCGCGGCCGAGCGTGAAGCTGAGGTGCAGGCCGACGGCGAGCCCGTGCTCGGCCGCGAGCGCGGCGCCTTCGGCGACGGCTGCTCCGGTCACGCACAGCGACGTCTCGCGGACGGTCGCGGCGGCGCGCACGATGCCGGCGTTGGCGCCGGCCGAAACGCCCAGGTCATCGGCGACGAACACGACCGCCGGGCCGTTCCCGTTCCCCCGACGCGATCCGGTCATCCGACGCGATCCGAACGCACCGCCGCCGCGCGCCCGACCGCGGCCACCGCCGGCGTCGCGATCGCCGCCAGCGATCCGCCGTCGCGCACGTCGGCGAGCTCACCGGCCGACAACGGCTGTTCGTAGACGCCCCGCCAGCCGCGCCAGCGGATGCGCAGCATGTCGCGCGCCATCGCCAGCGAGTCGCGGACGAAGTGCACGGTCGACGGCTCCTTGCAGTAGACGAACAGCACCGGGCTGTCGACGATCCGCAGGCGCATGCGCCGCGCGATGAACAGCAGTTCGACGTCGAACGAGAAGCGATCGAGCCGCACGCGCCTGGCCAGCTCGACCGCGGCCGCGCGGCGGAAGCCCTTCAGGCCCGCCTGCGTGTCGCGGATGCCGGGCACGCACACCATCCGCACCAGCAGGTTGAAGATGCGCCCCGACAGGTGCCGAGAGAACAGCTTGCCGAAGAACGTCGGCGCGACGACGTAGCGGCTGTCCTCGTGCATGCGGCTGCCGATCGCCACGTCGGCGCCTTGCTGGTCGAGGGTCGCCAGCAGCGTCGCGGCGTCGTCGACGCCGTAGGTCAGGTCCGCGTCCGTGAAGACGATCCGATCGCCCTGCGCGTGCAGGAACGCGCGCCGCAGCGAGAAGCCCTTGCCGCGGTTCGTGACGTTGCGCAGCACGTGCAGCACGACGCGCGCGTGTCCGGCGACCTCGTCGGCGAACGCCGTGAGCACGGCCGGCGTCGCATCGGTCGAGCCGTCGTCGACGACGATCAGCTCCGCCAGCTCGCCGATCTCGACGAGCCACGCCCAGACCTTCGTCAGCGACTCGCGCAGGAACGCGGCCCCGTTCTTGACGGGGATCACGAAGGTGAGGGCGGGACGGTGGTCCGTCATCGGCCGGCGATCGTAGCGCCACCGCGTGCCGCGCGCACGGCATCGATCGCCAACCCGATCGCCGCCAGCAGCGCCGCGAGCGGCAGAGGCGCCCGCAGCAAGGGCCATTCGCCCTGCAGCGACCGCGCCACCGGCACGTGCGCGAGCAGCGCCATGGCGTTGGCCGCGAGCCAGAGGCCGCGGCGCCAGCGCGCCGGTGCGCGGAACGCCTCGAGCAGGCCCCACGCGAGCGTCGGGCCGAGCAGCGCGTAGGTCGCGAGTTCGGTCGCCGGCCCGAGCAGCATGAAGTGGCACATCGTCAGGCCGAAGGCGACGTGCAGCACGCGTTCGCCAGCCGCGCCGACCGCGCGCAGCCGCAGACACAGGACGACGATCGCGAGCCCGCCCAGCGCCTGCAGCGACAGGAACATCGCGCCGGGGATCGTCACGCCCAGGGCCGCGGCCAGCAGCCGCAGGTCGCGGTAGGCGTTGGCAAGGTCCATCGTGCGGTCCTCGTGCGCGAGCTTGGCGAAGAGCGCGCGATGCTGCTCCCAGACGTAGGCCGGATCGCGCAGCGCGAACGGCAGGGCCAGCGCGAGCGCCAGGATCGGCACGAGCCACAGCAGCAGCCGTGGCCGCAGCACGCCGAGCACCATGCCGTAGGCGAACGGGTAGACCTTCAGCACGGCGCTGCCGGCGATCGCCGCCGCCGGCCCGGCGTCCCGCCCGCGCCACTGGCCAACGGTCGCCAGCAGCAGCAGGCCGAGGATCAGCGAGTTGGCCTGGCCGTTGTTGAGGCTCGCGAGCTGCGTGCTGGCGAGCAGCAGCCAGAACAGCGCGCGCTCCGCGCGCCGCAGCGCCAGCGGAAAGCCCGCGCGCAGCGCCGCCGCGACGCCCGCGAACACCGCCGCGAAGTTGACGATGCGCCACAGGATGCTGCCGAGCCGCGGCCCGCACAGCTCGAACGGCACCAGCAGCGCCGAACACGCCGGCGGATAGCGGTAGCCGCCTTCGGAATCGGCGTAGGCGTCGCGCTGCTCGCGGAAGGCGCGCGCGGCCTCGGCGAAGACCTTCAGGTAGACGTTGTTGTGCGCCGGGTCGGGACCGAACGCGAGCCGGCCGACGATGCCGAGCACCAGCAGGCACCAGACGACGATCGCGACGCGTTCGAGCGCGGGACGGCGATCGCCTGGGACGGTGGACGGCATCGGCCGCGCACAGTCCGCGGCGACGCGGCTGCGGTCAAGCGCGCGCTGCGCTCACGGCACGCGAACGACGAGTTCGCGGGTCGCGCAGGCTTCGATCGCCACCTGCTCACGCCGTCGGCCGTGCGGCCCGAGATCCAGATCCACCGTGTAGTCGCCCGGCGGCAGGACCGACAGGAAGGTGTTCGGCCCAACGGCCAGCAACTGGTCCGGCACGCCGAGCCGGCTGCCCCGACCGTCGTCGAGCCGCACGCGGAATGGCCCGCTCCAGCCGCGGCCGGTCGCGTCCTGGATGCGGCAGGTGCCGGCGAGCCACAGCCCGTTGCCGTCGCGGACGTCGACCTCCAGCCGACCGCCGAACGACGCCGGCAGCGTGAGCTGCTGCGGCACCGCCGTGACGTCGACCTCGCAGCGGCTCGGCAGCAGGAACAGGCCGCTCGCCTCGCCGGGCGCCGGGCCGAACGTCAATTGGTAGTGGCCGGGCTCGAGGAACAGCCGGAACGGCCCGGGGCGGTCGTCGCGGAGCATGGCCTCGGCACCGGTCGCGCCGCCGTCGCGGTGCCAACCGATGCGCACGTTGCGCACGCGGCGCTCGCCGGTGAACTCGATCGCGACCTCGCCGAGTTCGCCGCGCAGCGGCAGGTCCACGGTCGCACCCGCCTGCGCCGCGGTCAGCGTGGTCCAGGCCGATCGGCCGCGCTCGGCGCGTGCCCGCAGCCGCAGCTCGGGGTCGAGCAGCAGCAACGCGAGCTGGCCACGGCCATCGGCGCGCAGCGTCCACGCGTCGCCCAGTTCGAACACCGCGAACGGCACCGGCTCACCCTGGCCCTCGGCGCCGCGCACGGCGCGCACGACGATCGGCCGTGGTAACGCGAACTCGATCCGCGCCGGCGGACGCACGGTCTGCACCGGGTCCGCGCCGACGATCTCGACGCCGGGCAGCCGGTGCACGCGCACCGACCGCGGCTCGCCGGCGACGCCGGCCACCGTGAATGCGCCCTGGCCGTCACTCCGCAGCTCGACCTCGCCGCGCTCCGGGCGCTCGCAGTCGACCTCGTCGACCGGGGCCGCGGCGAGCCGCACGTTCGCGATCGCTTCGCCGTCGCGCCAACGCACGCTGCCCGTCACCATGGCCGCCGCGGCCAGCACGAGGTCCGCCACCGCGGTCGGGCCACCGGCGTGGGCCGTGACGTGGCCGACCGTCGGCAGCAGATCGCTGCGGGGTTCGCCGGTGTCGGGCTCGCCATCGCCGCGCACGCGCAATCGCGCTCCCGACGGCTGCATCGGTTCGGCGAGCAGCAGCACCGAGGCCTCGGGCGGCACCGCGAGCCGGAACGACCCGTCCGCGGCGCTGTTCTTCTGGTCGACGCACGGCCCGTTGCGCGTGCCGACGAACGCGCGGATCCGCACCGCCCCGACGCCGGCACCGTGGCCGTCGACCACGCGCCCGGTGACCAGTCCCACCACCTGCACGTCGATCGCATGCGCCACGGCGAGGTCGATCTCGCTCCCCAGGTCGAAGTCCAGCGAGCGATAGTTCGGATCTTCGGCCCGAACCGAAGCGCGTCGCAGCCGGTTCACAGCGAACGACGGGACGTCGAACACGACGCGCCCTTCGGCGTCGGGGACGATCGCGGCGGAGTGCTCCATCACCAGCCCTCTCAGGTCGACGCGCAATGGCGCGGTCCACGGCGCCGCCGGATGCAGGCCGACGAGGCGAAGGCGCAGCGCGCGCGTCGTCGGATCGCCACCCGCGGCGATCCGCTCCGGAGCAGCCGGTTCGACGACCGGCGGCGCAACGTCGCCCGCAGCGGCCGCCACCGCCGCCGTTGCCGGCACCCTTGCCTCACCTGCCACGGATTCCCCGGCGCCGCCAGATCGCGGTGCGTCGCCCGCCGGCCAGCAGCACCACCAGGCCAGGGCGGCGAACAGCAACCCACCAGCGATCAGCAACCCGGAGCGCACAGCCCCGGACGATACCACGCGCACGGCGGCCCGCCGGCGCGCCGAGATCGCGCCTGGCGTTCAGCCCATCGGCGCCAACCGCCACAGCACCAGCGTGACGAACAGCACCATCGCCGCGACCGCGGTCAGGGTCAGCCCGGCGAATGCGAGGTGCGGGCTCGGTTCGAGCGCGTCGCCGCCATCGTTCGCCTGCGGCACCTGGGCACCGCGCAGCCGCAGCAGCACCGCCAGCGCCGCCGGCAGCGCGAAGCCCGCGAACGCGCACGCGACGCCAGGGCCGAGCATCCTGGGTTGGTCGATGACGGCGAAGACGTGCGTCACACCGGCCACCACGGCGAGCGATCCGGCGGTCCAGAGGGCATCGGCGAACCACGCGCAGCGCGCGCGGGAGACGGGGCCGGCCACGATGGCCGCGGGAGCGGCGAACAGCGACGGCACCAGGGCTGCGGCCACCAGCACCAGGCTCGGCGCGGTGACGAGGCCGCCGCCGAACTCGGTGCGGAAGCTGACCGCCATGGCGACCGTGGCGAGCAGCGCACCGGCGCCGAACGTGCGGAGCGCCCGCACGGTCGCGGCGCGACGCGGCAGGCGCGCTGCGGTGGCGGGAAGCGGCACGAAATGTTGCTTCAGCGGCAGCACGACCAGCAGGTTGGCGAGCATCGCCACCGCCGGTCCCGACAGCGCAACCGCCAGCGCGGGGCCGATCCGCTGCGGTTCGTCGAGGTTGCGCAAGGCACCGGTGCCGCCGAGGCACAGGCACAGGCACGCGCCGAGCAGCAGCAGCCGTTCGAGCAGGTGGAGGTCGCGCAGGGTCGCGGCGCGGGCATCGTCGGCGTCGTCGGCGGCGACGCCGGTCGCGGCCGCGCGCAACAGCGCCCACGCGGCCCGTGGACCGCGCAGCGCAAGCAGGCCGAGCACGGCCGCGCCGAGCACGAGCCCGGCGGCGGAGGCGTTCAGGAGCTGGCTCGGGTGGCCGCCCTCGAGGACGATGCCGGCGAGCACGCCGAACAGCCCTAGGGGAACTCCGAAAGCCCATCGCAGCGGCACGTTGATCACCGCCGCATCATCGTTGTGGCGGCGGGCGCGCCCAAAGCACGGCTGCGCCGGCCCGCTGGCAGCGCGTCCCTGCCCTTCGCGGAACGGCCAGGCGGCAGCCGAAATCCGTCAGAACGAGCCGATCGTCATCGCCAGCGAGTTGCTCGCCGTCACCGCGAGGATGGTGAGCGCGGGATCGACCTCGAACGGGTTGAGCTGCTGGTGGAACGCCATGCCGACCAGCGCCGGGTGGTTCGGAATCGCGATCGACGTCGCCACCTCACCGGTGGTCGTGATCTCGAACTGCACGAAGTCGGGAGCGACCAGCAGGTCGCAACCCGGCCCGGCCTGCGGCAGGATCGTCGCGAGCGGCAACGTCAGCGTCGAGAACCCGGTGACGACCGAAACCAGCGCCAACGCCGGCAGGCCGGTGCCCTTGGCGCGGAACGTGCCGCCGAGCCACGGCAGCGTCATGGCCGCCAGTTCGTTGGCGCCGCCGCTGCTTGCACAGCCCGCGCCGCTCGCGGCAGCCGCGGCCGCGCACGGCGTGGTGAAGCGGGCCAGTCGCGTCGCGGTGACGGCACCGGCGAACTTGAAGTTGCCGACGGCGAGCAGTTCGCCGCTCTCGATCCAGGCGAGGTCGTGCACGTTGTCGTCGACACCGACGCCCATCGCGGTCCAACCTGCGCCGGTCCATCGCGCGATGTGCGTGGCCGCCGCCGGCGCGTTGGCGATGTTGGTGAAGCTGCCGCCGGCGACCAGGTCGCCATCGGGCAGGAAGGCGAGAGCATCGACCTGGCCACCGAACCAGCCGCCGAGATCCGCCCACGCAGCACCGTTCCAGCGCCGGACGTAGTTGGGGCCGATGCCGCCGACAGCGGCCACCAGGTCGCCGCCCGGCGCCACCGACAGCGCGCGCACCGCAGGGGTCACCCCGCCCATCGGCGACCAGCCGGTCCCGTTCCAGCGCATGGCGGCGGAGGCCGACGAGATCAGGATCCCGCCGCCCGCGACCAGGTCGCCAGACGGCAGCCGCTGCAGGTCCTGCACCCACGAGAGACCCGGCCCGGCGCCGAGCGATGCCCATGCGCCACCGCTCCACACCGCGACGTCGTCAGCGGCGACGCCGCCCGCCGTCGCGAAGTTGCCACCGACGACGACGTCGCCGTTCGGCGACAACTCGACCGAGTAGACCGGGCCATCGAGGCCAGCGCCGAACGCGTGCCATGTGCCGCCGTCCCACTCGGCGAGGTTGGCCGCCGCAACGCCGCCAGCCGACGAGAACAGCCCGCCCGCGATCACGCGGCCATCGGGCCGCACCGCCAGGTCGTAGACGGGCCCATCGACGCCGGAGCCCAACGCATGCCACGCGCCACCGTCCCACCGCGCGATGCGATTGCACGAGATCGGGCCCGCCGTCAGGAAGTTGCCGCCGAGGAACACGTCCCCCGACGGCGCGCGCGCGACGGCGCGCACGATGTCGTTGAGGCCGGTGCCGAGCGCGGACCAGAGCGCGCCGTTCCAGCGCGCCACGTTGCTGCACGGACGCGTGCCGGCGAACCAGAACGCGCCGCCGACATAAACGTCCCCGCTCGATGCGGTGAGCAGCGAGCGCACCACGCCGCCCACCCCCAGATCGACCGACGACCAGGTGCTGCCGTTCCAGCGCGCAAGGCCGTTGACCGCCAGGCCGCCGGCCGTCGTGAAATCGCCGCCGACGATGACGTCGCCGTTCGGCAGCGCGGCCACCGCGT
Source organism: uncultured candidatus Brocadiaceae bacterium (assembly GCA_964392555.1). Lineage (GTDB taxonomy): Bacteria > Planctomycetota > UBA1135 > UBA1135 > UBA2386 > CAYMRG01. Next base: position 4,961 of record CAYMRG010000034.1, on the reverse strand, counting down.
AGGGGTTGGCGCCCAGGCCAGAGCCCATCGCGCTCCACGTCGCGCCGTTCCAGCGCGCGATCCGATCGCCCGGCGCGCCGGTCGCGATCGTGAAGGTGCCGACGGCGACGAGGTCGCCGTTCGGCAGCACCGCGACGTCCTGGACTCCGCCAGGCAGCCCGCCGCCGAATGCCGACCACGAACTGCCGTTCCAACGCGCGATGCCGTTGGTCGTGACGCCGCCGATCGTCGTGAACGTGCCGACCACCACGAGATCGCCGTTGGCAAGCAACCGCATGTTGACGGCAGTGCCACCGCCCGTCGCCGGCCCCAGCGTGACCCAGTTGGTGCCGGTCCAGCGTTGCACCGGCGTCTGGAAGAAGTTGTCGACGCCGGCCACGAGGTCGCCGTTGGCCAGCCTGCCGACACACCTGGCCGCCCCGACCGGTCCGGGGCCGAAGCCCGACCAGCCGGTGCCGTCCCACCGCGCCACACCGGGGATCGGCAGCTGGGGGACGGTGCCGATGGTCTGGCTGGCACAGATCACGAGGTCGCCGTTCGGCATCGCGACGGCCGATGGCACCAGCGTGGTCGGCCCGACCGGGAACGCGGACCACGCGCCGGTCGATGGGTCGAAGGCGGCGATCTGGGCGACGCGCTGGTCGCCGGCCAGGCCCATGAGGCCGCCGAAGACGATGCGCGCCGGCAACGGCCCCGCACCATCGGGGTCCCATTCGGTCGTGGCGGTCACGAGGCCGTCGATGCCCGGCACGCCATCGCCGGGCTGCCACTGCGGTTCGCACTGGCCTGGCAAGGCGGGCGCGATGGCGAACACGGCCGCCAGCGCGGCCACGGGTAGCAATCGACTCGGGCGAAGGATCGGCACGCAGGTCTCTCCTGGCTGGCGTTTGGCACGGGGCGGGCGAACGACCGCGCGCCGAGGTTAGCCGAGACCGGATCCCTTGGCGCCCCCCCCGCGCCAGCCGCGTCGCGGTCAACGCGTCGCGAGCACCTCGGCGAGCTTGCCGACGCGTTCGCGCAGCTCCGGCGGGAGCAGCTCGTTGGCCGCCAGTTCGCGCAGGCCGGCGACCTGAGCCCGGCCGCCGCAGGCCTCGAGCAGTCGCAGGCAACTGGTCTGCACGCGCGCATCGATACGCGCTGCGAACAGCCGCAGGGCCGCGTCCGCGACCAGCCCGTGCTCGCTCGGCGCTATGCCCTGACCGAGCCCCCACAAAGCGCGGTCGACCTCGCCGGGATCGCTCAACAGCCCGACCAGGAACTGCACGACCTCGCGGTTCTTGTTGGCGAGAGTGCTGAGCCCGAAGTAGATCGCGTCGTGGCGCTCGGCGGGATCGTTCGCCAGCTCGAGCAGCCGCGCCTGCAATTCGGCCGATGCCGCGGCACCCCACAGCCCGCTCATCGCCGAGCGCCGCGAACGGCGGTCGGCACCGGCGAGCGCCGCCAGCGCCAGCTCGCCGGCCTCCCCGGTCAATTGCCGATCGCAATACTGCACGAGCAGGTGCGTGCCCGAATCGCGCAACACCTGCGGATGGGCGCGCAGCGCGGCGAACAGGATCGTGCGATCGTCTGGCGTCGCACCCACCGCATGCAGCGCATACAGCGCCTGGGTCACGGTCTGGTCGTCGTCCCCCGCACACAGGGGGCGCACGAGCGGCGCGAATGGCGCGCGGTCGAAGGCAACGTCCCCGGTGCGCGACAGCGCGATCAACGCCGCGGTCTGCTGGTCGCGCGTGCCCGAAGCGAGCGCTGCCGCGATCTCGCGCACGGCCGCTTCGCGCCGCTCCTTGCTGTCGATCTGTCGCAGCGCAACCAGCCACGCGCTCGCCGCGCGCTGGCTGGCCGCCTCGTCGTGCGGCGGCTGCGCGGCCACGACCGCCGGTTGCTGCGGCAGGTAGGGCCGTTCCTCGTCCTGCGTCGACCAAGGGCTCGCGAGGCCGAGCGGCCGGGCGGCGCCGGCCTGCAGCACGCGCAGCGGCGACTGCGGCGCCAACGACCAATCGCCCTGGCTCGCGTCGGCGAATTGCGGGTCGATCTCACGGTTGCCCTGGTCGCCGAGCAGCGCGAGCACGACTGGCTCCTTGCTGCCGACCTTGGCCCACGAACCGGGGGTCGCGACCTGCCAGAACGCGTTGCCGACGCAATCCAGGGCGCCCGTCGCGATCCGCCGCGCGTCCGCCTCACCGTCGGCGATGTTGCCGAGCCGGATCGCCTGGTCGACTTCGGCGAACACGTTGCGACGGATCTTCGGCGCCGCCGCGCCGAGCACGGCGACCGCCTCGCGGAACGGCCCGACGAAGGTGTTGCCTACGATTTCGTCCTGGGCTTCGAACCAGCACGAGATGCCGCCCTGCGCCTCGCCGGCCATGCCCCTGGCGAGGAACAGGTTGTCGGTGATCTTGCCGGCGGTCTTGCCGGAGGCGTAGATGCCGCTGCGCTGGATCGCGAAGAACACGTTGCCCGTGACCGTCGGCGACGCGTCGTCGTAGCGGATGCCGTGCCAGCCCGACCCGGAGATGCGGCAGCGCGCGACGGTCGTCGTCGCGTTGCCGCGGGTGATCGTGATGCCGCGGTGGTTGCAGAAGCGGATGTCGCAGTCCTCGATCGTGACTCCGGCGGTCGCCGACGCAACCGCGATACCGGTCGCGCTGCTGCCGGCGACGAGGCAGCCGCGCACCGCGACGTCGCTGGCGCCGCGGATCACGAGGCCGCTGGCGGGCGAACCGACGATCGCACACCCCTCGAGCACCGCGCCCGCGTCCTCGATCGCGACGATCGCGCCGGGCGCCACGCCCCCTTCGACTCCGGCTCCCGGCGCCGCGAACTTGCAGCCGCGCACCGTCACGCCGCGCGCCGCGCGGATCACCAGCGTCGGCGACGGCTCGTTGGCACCCACGTATTCGCACCACACCTTGGTGGTCGCGGCGCCGGCGCCCTCGAGCACCAGCGGCTTCTCGATCGCGAGCCGTTCGTGGTACTCGCCCGCCGCGACCTGCACGCGGTCGCCGGGCTTCGCCGCGTCGATCGCCGCCTGGATCGTCGCATACTGCCCCGCACCACCTCGCGGATCGACGACGAGCACGGCGCCGACGGGGCGGAACACCGCTGCGCCCGCGCACGCGACCATCGCCGCGAGCGCGACGCCGATCGCGAGCAGGCGCGCGCCGCGACCGATGCCACGGCGCGGCCGCGCACCGTCGAGCAGCGCGGTGACACGGCGCTCGAGCTGCGAGCCGCCCGCCATGCCCAGCGCGATCGTCGGCAGCGCCGGCACGCGCAGCAGGCGCGCGACCGCGACGAGGCCGGCGGCACAATCCCATGCCGGCACGCCGGCCTCGACCACGGCGTCGTCACAGGCGCACTCGCTGGCGATGCGAAGCTGCCGCTCGGTCCACCAGGCGAGCGGGTTCCACCAGTGCAGCGCGACCGCACACCGCGCCGCGAGCCGCGTCAGCCAATCGCGGCGACGGACGTGCGCGAGCTCGTGGCGCAGTGCTATGCGGCGCGTGCCGACGTCCCAGTTGGCGAATCCCTCCGGCAACAGCACCGTCGGCCGAAGCCAGCCGAGCGTGATCGGCGCCGCGACGGCCGACGTCGTCGCCCACCGCACCGCGGCGAACGCACGTTCCTCGCCGACGAGCGCGGCGAGCCGGCCACGCCGTGCCGCGTCGAGCGGGCGCGACCGGCGAACGATCCGCCGCGCGCGCAGCAGGCCGATCGCGAGTGGCAGCAGCGCGACGAACGCGCCGAGTGCCCAGAGCGACAGCACGACCGCCTGCCACGACCAGGCTGGTTCGGCGATCGACGGTGCGGGCTCGGCCGAGCCGACCTCGGCAGCGACCGGTTCGCCGACGGCGGTCGTCGGCAGCGCAGCACCTTCGTGCGCGACCGGCCTCACGAGCGACGGTGCGGCCACCGCGGCGGCGCCCGCCGGTGTCACGGCAGCCGGTGCAACGGCAGATTGTATCGCCGTCGCCGGTGTCGCCGGCGTCAACGGCAGCACCTGCCAGCGCGGGGTCAGGGGCGCCAACGCGAACGTCAGCAAGAGCCCCAGCAGCCCCAGGCCGTGGCAGAGGTGCCGGGTCGCCGCGGCGGCCTGCCGTGCGCCGAACGCGACGACGCCGGCAACCGCCAGCAGCGCCGCACCCTGCCAGCTCGCATCGAACAGACACCGCATCCATGCTTCGCCTGCCATCGCTCCTCACTTCCCGCGCTTCCGCGCAGCCTCGATCCTCGCTGCCAACCGGGCCAGCTCGGCGTCGCTGAGCCGAGCGGACTCCTCATCCAGCACCGACGCGACGGCCTTCTCGACCGACCCGTCGAAGAACGTCCGCAGCACATGCTGCAGCGCGGAGACGCTGGCCTTCTCCGGCGACACACGCGGCGCGTAGACGTAGCGCTTGCCGTCCTTGCGGTGCCGGACGTGGCCCTTCTCGACCAGCAGGTTCAGCAGCGCGCGCACCGCCGAGTAGCTCGGCGGCTCGGCCATCGCGGCGAGCACGTCGCCGACCGCGCCTTCGCCGAGGCGGTAGAGGATGTCGACGATCTCGCGTTCGCGGCGAGCCAGTGCGTCGTGGTGCGCTTTGCCCATGGTCCTTCCTGAAGTGCTGTTTTTTTAGCACATGGCGCCGCGAGCGCAACCACCCCCCCGTCACGAATTCCGCACAGCGCCGCTACCACCCGACCACAGCTGATCGACGACGACGCCGCGGTCGCCCGGGTCGCGCGGCGGCACGGCCGTTGCCTGCGCGGGCCGTCCCACGTCAGAGTGCCCGATGCGAATCCGCTCGACGATCGCTCCCATGACCACCATGCGCCTGCTCCTTATCGCGCTTCTCGCCACGCCGACCGTCGCCCAGACGCCGTTCCATGCGACGCGCTTCCTCAGCAGCCGCACCGCCATCGTCGGCCCGCTCGGCTTCACGTGCTTCGCCTTCGGCGACGTCGATGGCGACGGCGATCAG
>CAYMRG010000033.1:5025-17880 GCA_964392555.1 uncultured candidatus Brocadiaceae bacterium | reverse complement strand
CGACACGATCGAGCGCGTGTTCGGCTCGGTCGACCAGCTCGATCCCCGCCTGCTCGGTGAGCTGCTCGGCAAGATGCGCGCGAACCTCGCCACCGTCTGGCGCAAGCCGAGCGTGCAGGAGGAGAACAAGACCAAGCGCTCGCAGCGCGAGATGCTCGAAGAGGTCATGAAGGGCTACGGCACGGCGCTGACCGTCGCGCAGCAGGCGCTGACGCGGCGCGGCGCGCACTGGGCGCTGCTGTCGGTCGTCGCGTCGATCCTGCACGACCAGAACAACTTCGCCAAGGAGCTGCAGCGCGACAGCAACTTCGCCGAGACGCGCAAGAAGGCGTTCGAGCTGTTCCAGGCGGCCGCCGACCACTACGCGTCGGTCGTCGCGACCATGCGTCTCGACGAGGAGACGATCGCGGCCTACGACACGTGGTTCTACGCCGCGCTCGGCGCGTCCGATCTCGGCGCGATCGACGAGGAGACCATCGTCGCCAAGAGCCAGCTGCCGCTGATCAAGGCCGCGCTGGCGAAGCTGCCGGGCGAGGTCCGCGAACGGCACGAGACGATGTTCGCCAACGCGCTGTTCACGCGCATGTCGGCGGTCAAGCCGCAGATCAAGTTCCGCTACCTCGAGTCGGGCTTCGCGATCGTCGGCGATCACCCGCAGGCCGCGGAGGCGCGCAAGGTCTGGGACTACTACCAGGATCTGATCCGCGAGCTGCACCTCGAAGCCGTCGTCGAGGGGTCGACCGAGGTCGGCACCGAGCCGTTCGGCGTGCGCGTCGACATCTGCCACTCACCCGAGATCGAGCGCGAGAGCGGTGGCTTCCTCAAGTACGCGCAGAACCAGAACAACATGAGCTACGCCTACAACTACGGGCGTCCGCTCGAGAACTACCGCGACCGCTTCTCCGAGGCGGTGACCGCGGCGCTGCAGGAGAACTTCGAGGTGCTGTCGGTCACGTTCAACGGCGAGCAGATGCAGTCCAAGGCGACCGAGCAGGCGGCCTGGCGGCGCACGCCGTACGCGTGGCTGCTGCTGAAGGCGCGCGGCCCGCAGATCGACCGCATCCCGGTCATCCAGATCGACTTCGATTTCCTCGACACGTCGGGCTACACGGTGCTGCCGGTCGGTTCGCTGCCGGTCGCCATCGACGCGTCGCAGAAGGCCGAATCGCGGCCGTGCAAGGACCTCAAGGTCACGCAGCTGCTCGACGAGCGGCGCGCCGCCGAGGGCAAGGTCACGCTCGAGGTCAAGGCATCGGCGCAGGGCCTGGTGCCGTCGCTCGACCAGGTGCTGCAGATCGCGACGCCGGGTCTGGTCGTGCAGAAGACCGACGACCAGGGCAACGCCGTCGTCAAGTTCGCCGAGGACCAGGACACGGTCGAGACCGAGCGCGTCTGGACGCTGACGCTGGTGCCCGAGAGCGAAGGGGCGCACCCCAACAGCTTCGTCTTCGGCAAGCCGCGCGCCGAGGGCACGAGCGTCGTCTACCAGCGCTACAACGACGCCGACCTCGAGACGGTGCCGGCCGAGATCGCGCTGTCCGGCGGTCGCGGCGGCAAGAGCCCGCTGTGGCTGTGGTTCCTGATCGGCGGCGCGTTCGTCGGCTACGGCGTCTGGTTCTTCGTCGCGCAGAACCGCCGCGCGGTCGCCGCGCCGCCGCCGCTGTTGCGCCTGCCGCAGCGCGTCACGCCGTTCACGGTGCTCGACCTGCTCAACAAGGTGCGTTCGCGCAAGCAGCTCGATCCGCAGACCGAAGCGCAGCTCGGCGCCGCGATCGAACGCGTCCAGGCGGCCTACTTCGGCAAGGCCACCGATCCGACGCTCGACCTCAAGGCCATCGCCGAGGAGTGGGTCCAGCGCGTCGGCTAGCCCGTCGCGCAACACGATCCCGCCTTCACGACCTTCTTCCAACCCCTCTTCGCAGCTGATCGCATGACCACCCAAGAAGCGCCGGCCGGCACGATCCGGTTCGCCGAGACCCGCGAGTTCCTGCACGACATCCGTACCCGCGTCGGCAAGGTCGTCGTCGGCCAGGACGTCGTCGTCGAACGCGTTCTGATCTCCCTGCTGACGTCGGGCCACCTGCTGCTGCAGGGCGTGCCCGGCCTCGCCAAGACGCTGCTGGTCGCCGCGGTGTCCAAGACCGTCGACCTGTCGTTCGCGCGCATCCAGTTCACGATCGACCTGTTGCCGTCGGACATCATCGGTTCGGAGATCCTGGACCAGAAGACGCACGAGTTCCGCACCCACAAGGGGCCGATCTTCACCAACCTGCTGCTCGCCGACGAGATCAACCGCGCCGCGCCGAAGGTGCAGAGCGCGCTGCTCGAGGCGATGCAGGAGCGCCGCGTGACGATCGGCAACCAGACCTACCCGCTGCCGGTGCCGTTCCTCGTCATCGCGACGCAGAACCCGGTCGAACAGGCGGGCACGTTCGAACTGCCGGAGGCGCAGCTCGACCGCTTCATGCTGCTGCACCGGCTCGAGTACCTGACGCCGGCCGAGGAGAAGGAGGTGCTGCGCCGCAACGCCGCGCTGGGCGTCCGCCGCGAAGGCAAGGGTGCCGTCGCGCGCACCGAGTTCGACGTGCTCGGCGACCAGACGACCGGCAGTTCGGACAAGCTGGTCAGGGCGATGGAGGACGTGCAGCAGGTGCACGTCAGCGAGGCGTTCCTCGAGCACTGCGTCGAGATCGTCAACCGCACGCGCAAGCATCCGAAGCTCGAGCTGGGCTGCAGCCCGCGCGCCGGCATCTCGCTGGTCAAGGCGTCGCGCGCTCGCGCGCTGATCCACGGCCGCGACTACGTGCTGCCCGAGGACCTGTTCGCGCTCGCGGAGGACGTGATCCTGCACCGCATCCGCCTGACCTACGAGGCGCTCGCCGAGGGCTACACCAGCCAGGGCGTGCTGCAGGAGATCCTGTCCGAGTTCGCCAAATGAGCGTCGCCCGCCCGCATCGCGCCGGCGGCACGCCGACCAGCGAACGCGACCTGCCCGGCCTGCTCGCCAACGTCGAGCCGCTGGCGGCGCGCAAGTTCGTGATCGCGATCCGGCGGCTCGCCGACGACCTGACCTACGGCCTCGACGGCTCGCGCTTCCTCGGTTCGGGCATCGACTACGTGCAGTCGCGGCTCTACCAGCCCGGCGATCCGATCAAGTCGATCGACTGGCGCGTGACCGCGCGCTCGACCAAGACCTACGTCAAGCAATACGAGGCGCAGCGGCGCCTGCCGGCGTGGTTCCTGATCGACACGTCCGCGTCGATGACGGTGTCGTCGATCGCCTGCAGCAAGTACGAGATGGCGCTGCACGTCGCCGGCGGGCTCGCGCTCGCGTGTCTCGACCGCACGAGCCCGGTCGGCGTGATCGGCGCCGGCAGCCGCGACGTGCGGATCCGGCCGAGCCTCGCCAAGGACGTCGTCATGCAGTGGCTGCTGCGGCTGCGGCGCTATTCGTTCAACGAACCGACCGCGCTGGCGCGGCGCATCAACGAACTGCGGCCGACGCTGACCAGCCGCGCGCTGATCGTCATCTGCAGCGATCTGCACGAGAAGGGCGCTGCGCACGCCGCGGCGCTGCTCGCGCAGCAGCACGAGGTCGCGGTCGTGCAGTTCCAGGATCCGGCCGAGGTCACGCTGCGCGGCAGCGGTTTCCTGCGCGCGCAGGAGGCGGAATCGGGGCGCGGCTTCGTCACGCACGGCCGGCGGCCGTTGTTCGACCAGTCGGCGGTCGACGGCGAGCTGCGCCGCGGCGGCGTCGACCACCTGCTGATCCGCACCGACCAGCCGTTCGTGCACCGGCTGCGCCACTTCTTCCGTTCGCGCGGCCTCGCCGGCCGGGGAGCCCGATGAGACACCTGCTCGCGTCCTTGCTGCTGACCGGCGTCCTCGTCGCCCAGGCCCACGACGAACGGACGGCGCCGATCGGCATGCGCGCCCACATCGAGGAGCTGGTGCTGCCCGGCACCGAGCTGGTGGTGAAGGCGGCCAAGCTCGATCCGCCGATCGTGCTGCGCGTGCTCGCTGTGCGCGCGCACGGCGATCGGTTCCGCTACGACCTCGAATGGGTCGCCTACGAGGCCGGCAAGCACGACCTCCGCACCTACCTCGCGCGCAAGGACGGTTCGTCGACCGACGACCTGCCGGCGATCGAGGTCTCGGCGACCGGCAAGCTCGGCAAGGGCGTGGTCGAGCCCAACGAGCTCGACAGCAAGAGCCCCGCGGCGCTCGGCGGCTACACGAAACTGCTCTGGGTCGCCGGCATCCTGTGGGTCGTCGGCCTGCTGGCGATCCTGTTCGTCGGCCGGCGCCGCAAGGCGAAGGTCGCGCCGCCGCCGCCGAAGCCGACGCTCGCCGACCGGCTGCGCCCGCTCGTCGAACAGGTCGCGGGCGGCAAGGCCGACGACGCGCAGAAGGCCGAACTCGAACGTCTGCTGGTGTCGTTCTGGCGCGAGCGGCTCGACCTGCGCGAGGTCAAGGCGGCCGCGGCGTTGATCGCGATCAAGCAGCATCCGGAGGCGGGCGCGCTGCTGCGCCAGGTCGAGGCCTGGCTGCACATGCCGAATCCGCCGACGACGTTCGATGCCGCCGCGCTGCTGGCCCCGTATCGCAGCGTCGCCGCCGATCACTTCGAGCGGCCTGCGCGGGGGGAGGCGAGCTGATGTTCGGTCGCCCCTGGATGCTGCTGCTGCTGGTCGTGCCGGTGCTGCTGCTCTACTGGGTGTGGCAGCGCCGCAGCCGCCGCGTCGTGCTGCCGTTCGACCACGGCCAGGCCGGCAGCGGCTGGCTGCTGCGCGGCCTGCTCGGCATCGGCGAGTCGCTGCCGGCGCTGCTGGTCGCCGTCGCGGTGTTGATCCTCTCGCTGCCGCAGGAGCTGGCTGCGCCGAAGCTCAAGCGCGCGATGACGAACATCCAGTTCTGCGTCGACATCTCGGGCTCGATGACGGCGAAGTTCGGCTCGGGGTCGCGCTACGACGCGTCGATGAAGGCGATCAACGACTTCCTCGACTACCGCAAGGGCGATTCGTTCGGCCTGACGTTCTTCGGCAACAACTACCTGCACTGGGTGCCGCTGACCAACGACCCGTCGGCGTTCCGTTGCTCGATCCCGTTCATGCGCCCGGAGAACGCGCCGCCGGCGTTCGGCGGCACCGAGATCGGCAAGGCCGTGCTCGGCTGTCGCGAGGTGCTCGCGTCGCGCAGCGAAGGCGACCGCATGCTGATCCTCGTCACCGACGGCTTCAGCAGCGATCTGATGAACGGCGCCGAGATGGAGATCGCCAAGAAGCTGAAGCGCGACGGCATCACGCTGTTCGCGGTCAACATCCAGGAGAGCGAGGCGCGCGGCGAGATCGTCAACCTCGCCCGCATCACCGGCGGCGAGGTGTTCAACCCCGGCGACACGCGCGCACTCGACGGGGTCTTCCGCCGCATCGACGAGATGACCAAGGCCAAGCTCGAGCAGGGCACGGCCGAGATGGTCGACTGGTTCTGGCCGTTCTCGATCGCCGGCCTCGCCATCCTCGGTCTCTACGCGCTCGTCCAGCTCGGGCTGAGGTACACGCCATGGTAGAGATCTGGGCGATGGTCGCGGCGATCGCGCTCGCCGGGCTCGGCGAGCTGCTGCACCTGCGGCGGGTGCGTCGGCTGGCGCGACTGGCGTTCGGCCCCAGCGGCGCCGCGGCGGGCTGGACGAAGGTCGCGCCGCTGCTGCGCATGCTGGCCCACGGCGGCCTCGCCTGGGGCCTCGTCACGCTGATGACGGTCCCGCCGCGCATCCACGAGAGCCAGGAGATCGCCGACGAGGAATGGCGGCATCTGCTGATCGTGCTCGACGTCTCGCCGAGCATGCAGCTCAAGGATGCGGGGGCCAACGGCAACCAGGCGCGTTCGCAGCGCGCAAAGGATCTGATCGAGTCGCTGTTCGAACGCGTGCCGATCGGCAAGTTCAAGGTCAGCGTGATCGCGACCTACAACGGCGCGAAGCCGGTCGTCGAGGACACGCGCGACGTCGAGCTGGTGCGCGGCATGCTCGAGAACGAGTTCATGCGCTACGCCTTCAAGTCGGGCAGCACGCGGCTGTTCGACGGCATCGCCGAGGCGGTGCGTCTGGCCAAGCCGTGGCGGCCGAAGAGCGCGTTGCTGGTGATCGTCAGCGACGGCGACACGGTGCCCGCGACCGGCATGCCCGAGCTGCCGATGGCGATCGGCGGCACGCTGGTGATCGGTGTCGGCGACCGGCTCGCCGGCAAGTTCATCGCCGGCCACCAGTCGCGCCAGGACACCAGCACGCTGCGGCAGGTCGCCAACCGGCTCAATGGCGAGTTCCACGACGGCAACAAGCGCCACGTGCCGAGCGACATCCTCGCCGCGGCGGCTGCCGACGCGCGCAAGCCGCTGATCGAGCGCCTGACCAAGCGCGAATGGGCGATGATCGCCGTCGTGCTCAGCAGCCTCGTGCTGGGCCTCGTGCCGCTGCTGCTGCACTGGTTCGGCACTCGCTACCGGCCGGGCTTCGTCCCCGCCCCGGCGGACGCCGAGACTCCCGGTCCGGGCGTCCGGCCCGGCCGAGACACTGCCGTTACAGCCTGACGCGCCGTCGGGCTCGCGGGTCCGGCGACTTTTTCGTCGGGCTTGCCCCCGGACCCGCGCGATCCCGATAGACTCACCGCCCGCGGCGCGACCCTTCGGATGGTCCGATCGGCCGACGCGGCGTTCCCGACGGAGAAGCCATGCGGAACATTCTGTTGGTCGGCTGGTTGTTGCTGCCGATCGGTGTCTGGGCCTACCACGAGGGGCCCGGCCAGGATCGGTTGGCGATGGAGGAGACCGATGCCGTCGTGCAGGCCGCGCGCTCGGCGGTCGATGCCGAGAAGTGGCCGGAAGCCGTGCGTCGCTACGAAGAGGCGATCGCCAAGCTGCCGCGCACCGAAGGTCTCGACCTCACGTCGGTCGAACGTCGCCTTCGCCTCGAACTCAACAAGGCGCGCATGCTCGACGCCGGTCTGCCGACCGCACGCACCGAGCTCGCCGAGCTGGTCGAGCAGATCGCGAAGGAACCGGGCAAGGACGCCGCGTTGCTCGACGAGTCGCGCCAGGCGCTCGCTCGCGCCCAGTTCTACACGACGTGGCTCAAGCGTCTCGAAGGCGTGACCCGCGAGGAGTGGGAGCCCGAGATCGAAGCCGCGCGCCAGAACTACCGTCTGCTCGCCGAGAGCGCGACCGATCCGACCGCGAAGGCGAAGCACCTCGAAGACCTCGAAGCCGCCATCCACCTCGAGCGGATGCAGATCGAGGACCTGCAGGGACTGCCGTTGCCCGGTGAATGACAGGGTTGCGGCACGAAGGCCGGTCGGCCTTCCAAGCGTCCAGGCAAGAAGAAGGCGGCGGGTGCCGGTGGCGGCGCGCCGTTCGACGACACGGGCTCGTGAGCCGCGTCGTCCGCTGATTGCGCAGCCGCGAGAGCGGCTGCGTTCGGTTTTGGGGCTGCCGGTGGTCTCGGGCCAGCTGGCGGTCTTGGGCTACCGGCCGGCGACCCAGGTCGGCGTGCCGACGGCGGTGCCGTCGTGGCCGTGGCCGGTGGCGTCGACCAGTGACTGCTCGAAGTTCCACAGCCCGAGCAGGCCGTTGCCGGTCGTCACGGTCGCGTCGATCTGCGCGACCTCGGCGGCGGTCATCGCGCGGTTCCAGATGCTGACCTGATCGAGCGCGCCGTCGAAACGCCGCAGGTACGGAGCCAGGTAGTTCGCGGCGCCGAACAGCACGTCTTCGTTGCCGTAGTAGATGCCGGCGAACGGCCAGGCCACCGACGCCTCGAGTATGCCGTCGACGTAGAGGTCGACCGTGCTGCCGTCCATCGTCGCGGTCGCGCGCGCCCAAGTGCCGAGCGCGATCGGCGTGGTCCCGGTCAGCGCGACGCCCTGGCTGAGGCCGTCGTGCGACAGCCAGAAAGTGACCAGATGGGTCTGCGACGACCAGTTCAGCGACCAGGAGAAGATGTAGACGCCGGAGCCGCCCTGGATCGGCTTGGCGACCAGCGTCGAGCCGAACTGGTCGACGATGCCGAGTCCTTGCCCGAGCGGTCGGAACGTCGCGTCGATCGTCAGGGTCTGCGGCTGCAGCGCCGGGTCGTTCGCGATCTGCACGTAGTTGCTGCCGGTCGGGTCGTTGGTCGTGCGCAACGCGAACGAGCGCGCGATCGTCAGCTCGAGGTCGTTGTCGGCGAGGAAGGCGTTCGCCTGCGCGAAGTCGAAGTCGGCGCCCTGGCAGTCGAGCCCTGCGCCGACCAGGCCCACGCTGTTCGGCACGGCGACGGCCATGCCGACCGTGCCGCTGGAACCGTAGACGCCGAGGCCGAGCAGCTGCATCGTGAACGGATTGACGCGCAGGCTGCCCTGCACATTGAGTCCGGGGATCGACACCGGAAAGCTGCCGGCGTACGGCGTCGACCAGAGGTAGGTGTAGAGGTTGCCCGCGGCACTCGCGGGGTAGGTCAGATCGGCCTGGAAGGTGCTGCCGAGAACCGGTGCGCCGATGAGGTTCATCGCGCGGCCGGTTTGGGCGAGTGCCGCGGTCGAGAACAGGGTCGCCGCGACGAGTGTCGACGACAGGGAGGAGGAGAGCGACGCGAGCATGGCGGTGGGGCTCATTGCGCGGCCACGATAGCCGCCGCCGTGCCGCGATGGCGCGGGCCGCGGCGGTGGCTGGCACACGCGCGCAGATGGCTTGATCGGTCGGCAGTTGGCGTGCGCTTGCGGGGCCGGCGGCGCGCCCTGCGGCCGCACCCCACGGCTCAGCGCGCCGGCGGCGCGACTTCGCGCACGGCTGCGCCGCGCTGTTCGTCGAGCACGAGCACCGCGTAGCGTTCGGCGCCGAGGTTCGGGTCGTCCGACAGCGACGCGTAGTCGAAGCGGCCGCGCAGGTCGGTGTAGCCGTCCTTGTGGAACTTGATCGACCCGTTCGGCATCCGCGCGAACACCTTGACGTAGGCGCGCGCCAGCGGCTTGCCGTCGTCCGCGGTGGCCACCGCGACCTGGCCGTGGCTCTCGAGGAAGCGCACGTCGAGGCGGTTGGCGAACGTCTGCTGCGAGCGCATGAGTCCTGCGCCGCGGACCTCGACCAGCAGGTTCGCGGTCTGGAACTGCGCCGGCAGCTCGAACGCCAGCTCGCTGCCGTCCTTCGGCAGATCGCGGGTCTCGCGCAGGTTGGGCTGCACGAACGCCGCCGACTGGCCGTCGTCGCGGCCGAACGGCCGCGATGAGAACGCGAACTCGACGTCGAGCGCGTAGTAGCGGACCTCGCACTGGGGGAGGTTCTTGTAGCGCACGATCACGCGCCGGCCTTCGATCGCCAGTTCGAGCGAGGGCGCCAGCGCCGCGGCGGCGTCGGGGTTCTGCTGCTCGCCGGCGGTCGGCGCCTTGCCCTCGGCCTCGTCGAGCTGCGCCAGAACGTCGCGGAAGCGCTTCTGCCAGTGCGCGATCGGTTCGTCGCGGTGCCGCGACGCGACGTCGCGCGCGGTCCGCGTGTCGCCGGTGAAGAAGCACAGGTAGGCCTGCAGGTAGTCGTACTGCAACCTGGTCGCGAGCTGGCCGGCGTCGACCTTGGCGAACGCCGCGAGCGCGTCGCCGATGCGGTTCTGCAGCAGCATGTAGTAGGTGACCGCGAGCCATTCGCTGGAGCCGAGCTTCGGCTGGTAGCCGAGCAGCTCGACGAACGACGCGTACTGGCGCGCCAGGTCGGCGTTGCGGATCACGTTGCGGTTCTCGAGCTGGTGGGCGCGCGGATGCACGAGCGGATCCAGCTCGAGATGCTGGTAGGTGTGCCGGTCGATCGGATCGATGTCGAGCAGCGGCGAACGCAGCGCCATGCCGCACTGCGCGATGAAATCCTGCCGCTGGCTCAGGAACTCGCGGGTCGTGCCGGGATCGCGGTGCAGGAGGCCGTAGGACCACAGCGTCGGGTCGAACGCGTGGCGGGCGCGCAGCCGGGCCGTCAGTGCGCCGAAGAACTCGCGATCGCGCATCCGCCAGGCGAGCCGCGACAGGTCGAGCCGCTGCAGGTTGTGGCCGTCGAGGTAGGCGAGGACCTCGGGGCTGGTCGCCATCTGCGAGACGTGCTCCCACGACGACTCGTCGATCCGGCTCGGCGTCGCGACGACGTGCATGGTGGAAGGCTCGGCAGCGGCGGCGAGCTGTCCGCGTTCGGCGGCGTGGGCCGGGTAGTGGGCGAAGTCGCCGGTCGCCGGGAAGTAGAACGCGTATTCGAGCGAGGTCGTCGCGTACGGCGCGAGCTCGATCGGCACCCCGCGCGTCCAGAAGCCGCGCTGCACCGGCAGGGCGCCGGCCGGGATCTGCAGCAGCACGTTGACCTTGCGCGGCGTCGACGTCGGGTTGGTGACGACGACCTGGCAGCCGTAGGCGACGCCGGCGAGGAACTCGCCGGTGACGAACGCATCGCGGCGCTCGCTGCCCTCGAAGCGGTAGCGGTCGTCGAGCCGGTAGAAGTTCTGGCCGAGCAGCAGCGGCGGCATGTCGGGCGCCTTCTGCGTCGCCGTCACCTCCTTGCGCGCCAGCAGCAGCGGCGTCGCGGCGCGGATCGCGCGATCGGCGCCTTCGCCGACGTACTCGTGCTTGCCGGCGTCGAACGGCAGGTCCAGCACGCTCAGCGCCATCATCATCTCGAGGAAGCTGCCGGTGACGTCGAGGATCGCCGTCGACGCGAACGGCTGGCCGGCCGGCGCGGTCGCGTAGTCGAGCCAGAAGCGGCTGGGCGCGACCACGTCGGGCGTGGTCTGCTCGATCCTCAGGTGGAAGTAGTCGTGTTCGGCGAGCACCTTGGTCGGTTGGACGAGGGCGAACAGCTGCGACACGTTCTTGCGCAGCTCCTCGACCGACTTCTCGGCGTCGGCCAGCCGTTGGCGGGATTCTCCGAGGTAGAAGTCGTCGCTGCCGGTCTTGGCCTGCTCCTCCCTCTCCGTGAGGGCGGAATTGCGCTTCTTCAAGTCGGCCACGCCGGCTGCCAGACCGCCGGTGGTGGGGCCGCCCGGCCCGGCGGTCGCCGGGCCGTCGGTGCCGCCGGCGCCGCCGCTCGGTCGCGGCACGCCGGGGGGGCGACCGGCTTCTTCCTTGCCGGCCGCATCGAAGTCCACGCGGCCCAAGAACGCCGCCGACTTGTCGAACTCGTCGAATGCGAGCGTGGTCATGGCCTGGTCGAACAGTTTGTCGGCGAGCTGCAGGTCGACCGGTCGCAGCTCGACGCCTTCGCGGACCAGGCGACTCGTCGCCGCGAGCTCGTCGCCGCCGATGCGGCGCGCGAGCAGCACCTTCTCGATCAGGTTGAGCTGCGCGAACTGCCATGGCTCGAGGTAGCCGCGCAGGTCGTCGTCGAGCAGCCAGTGGTCGAGGAACTTCTTGGTCGCCTTGTTGGCGAGGAACGGCCTGACGACCTCGGCGAAGAACTGCGGGTCCTTCTGGTGCAGGAAGAAGTTCAGTTCGTGGCAGGCGTTCTCGGCGTAGAGCTTCCGCTTCTCCTCGCTGGTCAGCTTCGGCCAGCGCGTCACGAACTCGAACTGCGCCAGGCTCGGATGGCGGCTCAGCGTCGACAGCAGGCGGTGCACGGTGGCCAGCGAGTCGAAGATCTCGACCTGCGCCGAACGCGCATCGCCGAGCGTGATCTGCCCGCCGGCGGCGATGAACTCGAGGCGCTTCTGCTCGGTGAAGTGCTGCTCGGTCTCGAGCGCGCGGCGCAGGTGCCGCGGGCGCGGCTGCAGCGGCTGCTCGGCGCGCACCAGGGTGCGGCACAGCGCCTCGTCACCGTCGACGGCGACGACCTGCAGGATCTGGCCGGCGCCGAGGTCGGCGAGCGGCACGGTCACGACGCCGCGGTCATCGGGGCGCAGGTTGGCCAGCGTCGCGGCGCCCTGCGGCAGGAAGTCGAGGTTGGCGAAGATGCCGCCGGGCTCGGCACTCACCGTCTGGCGCTTCTTGGCCTTGCCCCCGCCCCGGGCGCCCCGCCCGCCGCGTGCCTCTCCTTGGGGGGCCAGGGTGGGCGCCGGCGGCGCCCAGTTGTTGGCGGCCTGGTTCTGCGAGTGGTCGTCGATCGCCCAGGGGTTCAGCAGCAGGCTCGGCCGCTGCAGCATGTTGCCGGGGTACTTCGGCGCGTAGCGGCGTTCGAGCACGTAGCGGTACTCGTCGGCGAGTTCGCGGCCGGCCTGGAACGTGCTGCGCGGGAAGCGGTGGTAGTCGATGCCGACCGCCTGCGGCGCGGCGACGGCGAGGTCGTCGAACGCGTCGAAGGCCGGGGCGTAGCGCGACGCGAACACGTGGACGCGCGTGCCCGGGCTGGCGTTCGCGAGCTGGATGCGCAGGTTCTGGCCGTCGATCGTCGGCGGCAGCAGGTTCAGCGGCCGGTTGCCGCTGTCCGGCAGCGCGCGCCGTGCGCCGAGCACCCAGCCACCGTCGCGCGCACCGGCGGTGACGTGCACGGCGATGCGTTCGTCGGTGGCGTGCAGCTGCAGCTGGTAGTCGCCCGGGGAGAGATCCCGCAGCTCGAGGAAGCCGTCGGCGATCGCCAGGTGCGCGAACTCGTCGTTCGCCTGGCCGAGCAGCGAGAATTCGGCACGCGTTGGCTCCTTCGCCGTGCCAAGGTAGGGGATGCGCAACACGTCGCCGGCGGCGCCGTAGAGGTGCTGCGGCAGAGCCGCAGCGCGGTCGCTGAGGTCGTAGGCGGCGGTGTTGCCGTCCTCGAGCTGGACCTGGATCCGCTCGATGCCGGACCGTTCGCGAGCCGCGGCATCTACGTCACCGATGACGACGGCTCGATCCTCGTCCGGATCGCCCAGGTAGGCAACGAGGGGATCGC